>CADBTO010000195.1 GCA_902797565.1 uncultured Lachnospiraceae bacterium | reverse complement strand
GTTCCAATGAGGTCGTATACTCTGCATGGAAGCCGATGATGAAAGAGGAAAGTTCTCCCATATCATTGCAGATCTGATAGTTTTCCTCCACTGCCTCGATGGAGCCGCCGTAATTGTTCAGCCCGGAGGTCTGTACGGTACGGAAGCCGCAGTCCACAGACGCCTGGGCGTTTTTCGGCGGGAAGAAGTACATATCAAAATTGGATGTAATCCCGCTGGTCAGGTATTCCATAATGCCCAGAACAGACAGGTAGTACACGTCGTCTGTTTCCAGCTGCCCTTCCCTCGGAAATACCGCGTCATACAGCCATTCCTGCAGCGGCAGGTCGTCCGCGAAGGAACGCAGGAAAGTCATTGCCGTATGCGTATGGGCGTTCTTAAACCCTGGCATAATCAGTTTTCCGCTGCAGTCAATTTCCCGATCCCAGGACAGGTTTTCCTGCGATACGGCTTTTTCATCTTTACCTGTACCCAGATAGATAATCTGGCTGCCTGAGACCCAAAGTTCTCCGGAAACCACCTCGAAACTGTGATCTTCTTTCGTCGTTAAAATTTTTGCATGATAAAACCTTGTATTCATTTTCTGTTTTTTGTCCCCTGTTCTTTTTTTGTTTCTGCCTGATTACCCTAATTCTGTCCTAATTCTGTATGGAAGCTTTGCAGGCACTCTGTCACAAGCCGGCTGAATTTTTCAGATACGGCCCTTCCGGCTGCAAGCACTTCTTCCTCGGACAAAGGCTGCGGCGAGATTCCAGCAGCAAGATTCGAGATGCAGGAGATTCCGCAAATACGGATCCCCATATGCCTTGCGGCGATTGCTTCGCAGGCAGTGCTCATTCCAACAGCATCTGCGCCCAGGGTACGGAGCAGGTGGATTTCCTCCGGTGATTCGTAATTGGGCCCTTGGGTCTGGGCATAGACGCCCTGCTTCAGGGAAATCCCCTGTTTCACAGCACAGGCTTTGATGCACTCCTGCAGCGAGGGGTCATAGATCTGGCTCATATCCGGAAAGCGCGGCCCCAGTTCCGGGATATTTTCGCCCCGGAGCGGGGAAGGCACGAAAAACGAGATCTGCCCCGTCAGCAGCATCAGGTCGCCGGCAGAAAAGCCCTGGCGGATGCCGCCGGAGGCATTTGTAAGGAAGAGGATTTTGATTCCCAGAAGCCCCATCAGGCGGACCGGCAGCACGACGTCCGTCATATCATAGCCTTCATAATAGTGTACCCTGCCCTGCATACATACGACAGGAACCCTTGCCGCCCCGGCATAGCCAAAAACAAATTTTCCTGCATGCCCCGGAGCCGTGGATGTCGGGAAATCCGGGATATCGGCATAGTCCACTTCGGCTGCGACCTCCAGGTTCTTTGCATAATCCCCCAGCCCGGAGCCCAGGACCAGCCCCACTTTGGGCACAAAATCCGTCTTTTCCCGCACTGCCTCCAGGCAGTGTTTCAGTTTTTCATACACTGGATTCATGCTGTAATTCTCCTTGTTTTGCGCTGTTTTTCAAACACGATAAGATGCAGTGTTATTCTGTCTTGCCGTTCTGCCGTGCAATTCTGTCATCTGCATCAAGATTTCCGGCAGCTGTTATCAGAAATTTCAGCATATTATTCTACCACAAAGGAAAAAAATGTGCTATACTTTTCTGGTTATGAAAATAGATTTGAAAAAAGATTTTGAAACAAATAAGATCAAAAACAAGAAAATAAACAAAGAATTTGTTGTCCATAAGCTGAAACACAACCAGGAACGCTATGGTTCGTTTGTGAAATGGGTGCTGTTCGGCATCGTGATGGGCGCAATCTGCGGCGTCCTGGGTTTTGCCTTCCACACAGCGATCAGTTTCGTGACCACGCAGCGGATCCTGCATCCAGTGCTGCTGGCGGGGCTGCCCGTTGGCGCCCTCCTGATTGCCGGTCTGTACCATATTATGGACTACGACCACGATGGCGGAACGAACATGGTACTCCTTTCGATCCAGGCAGATGAAGACATCCCGCTGCGTATGGCACCGCTGATCTTCATTTCCACGATCCTCTCCCACCTTTTCGGTGCGTCTGTGGGCAGGGAAGGGGCAGCGCTGCAGCTGGGCGGCTCGATCGGGAATGCGATGGGAAAGCTCTTCCGGTTCAGCGAGACGAACAAGAAGACCATGATCATGACCGGGATGTCCGGGGTCTTTGCCGCGCTTTTTGGAACGCCGATTGCAGCAGCGGTGTTTCCGCTGGAAGTTGTTTCGGTTGGCATTATGCACTATGCCGCACTGGTTCCCTGCGTGGTTTCTTCGATTCTGGCAAGGCGGATTGCGGAGCTTCTGGGTGCGCCGGCCCCGTTTTATGACCTGGGTGTGATTCCGAAGCTTTCGCTGCGCAGTACGCTGCTTGTCATGCTGCTTGCTGTCTGCTGCGGCTTCCTGTCCATGTTCTTTTGCATCTGCCTTCATCAAGGAGAACATTTGTTTTCGCAGAAGCTGCCGAACAAATACGGCAAGGCCCTGTTGCTCGGAACCGCAATCCTGTTGCTGACGATTCATACCGGAGACCAGACATACAATGGAGCCGGAACGGACTACATCATCGCCTGTGTGGAAGGACGTGAACGTCCGTTAGGATATCTCGTAAAAATCCTATTTACCGTATTATCCCTGTCTGCCGGATACAAAGGGGGGGAGATTGTCCCTTCGTTTTTCATCGGTGCATCCTTTGGCTGCCTCTTTGGGAACCTTGCCGGTTTTTCACCGGCCCTCTGCGCCGGAATCGGCATGGGTGCGGTCTTCTGCGGCGTGACAAACTGCCCGATCTCCTCGCTGCTGATCTGCTGTGAACTTTTTGGCTTTGACGGCGCTCCGTTCTTCCTGATTGCAACATCTTTTTCCTATATGATTTCAGGATATTACGGGCTGTACACAAGCCAGAAAATTGTTTATTCGAAATTTAAGTCAAATTACATTGACAAAAAAACGCAGTAAAAAGGCGGCTCCCATGGCGGGGCCGCCTTCTTGCTGCGACGGAGTGCACCGGCAGGGCCGGGATACTTTTATGCGACGGGCTGCACCGGCAAAGGGGCGCACCCAGCGCGGCGAGCAGCTACTCACTTTTTATTAAATCTTTCCTTACAAACTCCGGCAGCATATGCTCCGGGATTTCGTTGGTTTCAACGGTTTCCTCACCAGATGATGCACCCGCTTTGAATTTGACCAGGGTCGTGACCGTGGTTTCGTGCTGCATACCATACCCATACCAGGGCGTTCCGATATGGCTTAAGGATGCACAGAGGACAGACTCAAGAATGGCACGGATTTCTTTGGGCTTCGTATAGCGGACTTCGTGGTTCTTTTCGATATTGATCGTCCCGATTGAAATGGATTCCGTGTCTTTGGCCAATTTTGACAGATCCGGTGTCATTTTATGCTTCTGGAACAGCGCCAGGCAGTTGGTATATTCCCGGTAAACCGGATAGCTCACGGACGTCCAAACGAAGTCCGCCTCCGAATCCGGGCTTTGGTTTGAAATTTGCACCGTTGCATAAGGTAGTTCTGTTTTTGCTAATTCCAGATTATATTGTTCCAGGTCTTTTTTGTAGGCTTTGAAAAATTCATCTACGAGACCCTTGTCCCTGCTTTCCGTGTGCGTCAGGTCCGTATTCAGGCTCAGGCATGCCGTTTTTGGATATTTTGAATAAATTTTCTTCACATTTGCGATGCAGGCATCGGTCACGCCGAAATATGTTTCCTTGTACTCCTTCGTTTCAACCAGTGCCGCCAGTTTCTGTCCGGTACTGCCATTCAGGTCGATCTCGAAATTCCGCGTTTGCGTTCTCCCGCTTTTCATACGGAAATGTACATAAATCGTTTCGAGGTGCCCTGCTCCTTCATCCGGAGCTTCCCTGCGTTCCGGAGAATTCAGCGTGAGCCCTTCTTTGATCATCTCTCTGGCTTCTTCTGTATAAGGCAGCTTCATAAAGGTTGTATAATACCTGGGCATCGAGATCCGGTCCAGGTTTTCATCCAGATAAGATGGATCATCCTGATAGTTGTATATGGCGATGGATTCCACCTTTGATACGGGGGGGATATAACGGTCATAGCCCAGGACATCGTATTTCATTCCGGCATAAATGAGTACTGCTGCAAGGCAGGACAGGACGGTAACAAGCGGCCGGCGAAACATTTTCCGGACATCCGCCGCATAGACGGATTCAGCGATGCAGGCAATAATCAGGCCAAAGACCAGGATCATCAGATACGCGCCGATCCCGCCTTCCCCGTCTATGACTTCCTCAAACAGGAATCCCATTGCAAACCCGCCGATGACGACGCATACCACCTTCAGGGTAATTTCAAACCAGGAATAAACAAGTGCCTTCCCAGCCTTTTCCATCGCACGGAAATGGTAGGCTGTATAGGCAAGTCCCCATGCCAGGACTGCCAGGAGCAAATTCCGCCACAGGAATTCCCCGCCTGCGGCAAAGGTATCCAGAACCAGGGCATTTCCATACACCGCGTGATCTGATGTGCCTCCGATATACATCCGTACCAGGTTCGCAATCGGAGAAAACACAATGTAGTCCTCCATCCCGCTGCTGTCTGAATAGGTTGTCAGGAACGCATCGCATGCCAGGTCAAAGAGCACGACCACGATCGCCGAAATGGAAAGCAGGAACGCGCACAGCCCCATCGAGATGATGAGGTTCCCGGCCAGGCAGCAGGCAAGGGATACAAAGGCAAACAGGGCCAGAAACAGTACGAAATTCTGGACAAACGAAAGCCAGAGCTCCAGCCAGAGGGCACCGGACATTCCGCCCATCGCTGCCATCAGGATACAGCCCAGGAGCAGGCCGATCCCGCTTGCAAGCAGGAAGATCAGGCTCCCGTCCCGGATGATCCGTAGGAAGCGGTAGATACGTTTTTCCGGCTGGCTTTCATAAAAATCCACCGTATTAGCATGGAACATGTATGAAAAACCGGAAAATCCGATTAAGAATACTACAAACAGTACGGGCAGGAACGAAAAAGTACGCAGTCCGCCAATATTCGACACGTATCCGGTCACCAGATCCACCTTTCCGCCAATATCTGCCGTTGTCCAGTTGCTGTTCCAATTTGGATCTTGATGGTAGCTCTCCAGTTGTATCATTGCACTATGATGCGCAATCAGGAAAAGCAGTGGATAATACAATATATAGACCAGGAGCGACAGGACAAAGACCGCAGGTTTCTTTGCATAAACGCTGTTTGAAAACCCTGCGGGTGTCTGGCCGATATTAAGAGAAAAGGATTTTTTTGATGTCATAACCGACCACCTCCATTTCACTGATGAATATTTCCTCTAATGTCAGCGGCAGGATCTCTGAAAAGACCACGTCGCAGGAAGAAAGCGCCGCTTCCAGTTCTTCGCGTGTCCCGCGCACGGTATAGGTTTGCAGCCGCCCCACACTGCTGTGGACCAGCACTTCCAGCTGCCCTTCCAGCCTGGTCTGAGATTCCTCGTTTGCAAAGACGATCTGGAGTTTCTGCAATCCTGTTTTCATATCGGACAGGTCTCGCGAAAGCACAATGCCGCCCTGATGCAGGAATCCCACATGGTCACAGATGTCTTCCAGTTCCCGCAGGTTGTGCGAGGACAGGACGGGTGTGAAATCCCGCTCGGTCATTTCTTTTGCGAGCAGGCTTTTTGCTGCCTGGCGCATAACAGGATCCAGCCCGTCAAAGGTCTCATCCAGGAGCAGGTACTTCGTCCCGGCGCAGAGCCCCAGCAGGAGGAATACCTGTTTGCGCATGCCCTTGGAAAAATCCCGGAGCTTCCCTTTCTCCGGCAGGTTCAGTGCCTGCAGGAGTTCCTGATACCGCACGCTGGCAAACTGTCTGTATAGACCATCGTAATAGGAACATAGTTCCATCGGTGTTGCATTCGGGAAATAATACGGGTCATCCGGTACGAAAAACACCTGTGCCTTTGCCTTTGGATTTTCAAATACGCCTGCTCCGTCAATCCGGATTTGTCCCTGGTCAGGCCGCAGGATCCCGGACACCATTCGCATCAGGGTGCTCTTTCCTGCCCCGTTTGTCCCGATCAGCCCGAAAATCTCCCCTTCGCTGATCGTCAGGGTCAGATCCGAGATCGCTGCAGTTGTTTCAAAATGTTTTTTTAGTGAAGTGATCTCTATCATTGCTGCTCCCTCCTCCCCGCTTCCAGGTGCCCTCCCCCTGCGTCCTCTTCCAGCCGGCCTGCAATACGCCGGAGGACTTCATCACGGGAAAGCCCCATTTCCATAGCATCCCGTGCCAGCTGCAGGATTTGTCCAAGTATTTCTTCCACCTGCGCTTCCACAAGCTGCGTGCGCGCCGTCACGAACCGCCCGCGTCCTTTGACCGTGTAGGAATACCCTTCCCGCTCCAGCACTTCGTATGCTTTCTGTACGGTGTTTGGGTTTGTGGAAAGCTCCATCGCCAGTTCCCGTACCGAAGGCAGCTTTTCATCTTCTGCCAGCGCTCCGCACAGGATCAGACGTTTATAATAGGCCGCGATCTGTTCATAGATCGGCCGGCTGTCACGAAAATCAACAATCCCCATAAGCTGTGCTTCTCCTTTCTGCTTCGCTTTGTACGGAAATCAGCGAATGCGTGTTAGTTGTATTAACTGTATTATTTGTACCGACACACCCAATATATACAACTCACCTAACATTGTCAAGCGGGGATTGGGATTATTTTGTATTTTTTTCTGAACAATTCCGGGAACTATTTCTGCGCACCCCGTCGCATAAGAAAAAGAGGGCGGTTTCCCGCCCTCATACAATCATACACTTGTCCGCATATCTGCATCCTACAGCTTGAACCGCTGTACCACATCGCCGATCTCTTCCGAATTTGCCGAGTTTGTCCCGGAGATTTCCGCCACGCGGTCGGATACGTTCTGCATATCTTCATTCTTTTCCACGATGTCCGAAACGGCACGCTCATTCTGCTCCGCAGCTTCTGCCACTGCACGGGTGGAATCCACGATATCCTGCATATAACGCCGCAGTTCGTGCATCGACTCCGTGATGGCCTCGATCTGTATGCCGATCTGGTCGGACTGCTGTCCATACTCGTCTGCCGCCATCGCAAAGCTTTCAAAGTTCTTGAGGATATCATTCTCCATATAATCAATGATATCCGAGAAGCAGGCACGGACGCTTTCGATCGAGGAATTGGACTCCCGAACGATGTCCTGAATCCGGTTTGCCGTATTTGCCGATTGTTCGGCAAGTTTCTGGATCTCCATTGCGACCACGGCAAAGCCCTTTCCTGCCTCCCCGGCACGCGCCGCCTCAATCGAGGCATTGAGGGACAGCAGGTTCGTCTGGCTGGCGATCTCCAGGATCTCCGCAACCATCGTATTGATCTTTTCGATTGCCTGCAGGGATGTGACCGTCTCGTCCACACGCTCTTTGTGGTGGCCGATGTTGTTTGTCCCGATCTGAAGGGAATCCATTGCACTGTTCTTGATAAGTGCAGACTGGTCAATCAGCTCTTTTGTGATCGTGTCAGACCGGTCGATTTTCTCTGTAACATTTTCGATCGAATCAAATACGCTCTTTACGGCATCTTCCACATTCGTTACAGACTGGTTTGTATTTGAAATCGAAGCATACAGCTCTTCCGTAATGGCTGCGTTATTCGTAACAGCATCCGAGAGTGCGCTTGTCGCCCCGCCCAGGGTGCCTGCTGTATTCCCGATGTCTGTCCGGCATGCATTCAGTTTTGTAACCGAATCACGCAGGGACTCGACCATATTCTGGGATGCCCGCGCCATCTGGCCGACTTCGTCCTGCCGGTTCAGATATTTTTTCAGTACCCCCTTCAGCTGCAGATCCAGCCGCCCGAAGCGCTCGATCGTGTCTGCAATGACGGTCAGTCCTGATGTCATCCCGCTGATAATGATAAAGGATCCAATTCCAAGAAGGATTGCCACACAGACGCAGATCAGGATCAGCTTCCGGGAAACTGCATTCGAAGTTGCATAGACCTCTGATTCTTTGTCCTTGATCACGAACAGCCAGTTGTGTCCATGTCCCGTAATATTTCCATATGCGTATACTTCCGATATCCCGGATTCTTTGGAAGTAAAATATCCGGTCTCTTCGCTTTGTGCTTTCGTGATGACATCTGAAAAACCGGTGGCTTCATTACCGGCTGCTTCCGCATCCTCGGAATTGAAGAGGAACGTGTTGCTATCCGCATCGAGCAGGTAGTAGCTGGCATTTTCCGTCCCATGGAATTTGCTTGCTTCCATCTGGTCCAGAAGCGGCTGAAGTCTGGCACCACAGCCGGCGACACCGATTACCTTGCCGCTGTCATCCCGGATCGGGTAATACATTGCGAGCAGCATTTCACCCGTTACTGTTGATGCGCGAATCCCGGCATTGAACACACTGTCCACGCTGACCGATTCCAGGCTTGCAAGCAGTGCTTCCTGGTCTTCTTTTTTCTCACGCAGCTGCACCCCTACCCCACTAGGATTGGAATGTGCAAATACGCTTGTTTCACTGTCTGATGCCCAAAGCCCCTCAAAGCGGTTCGGGTATACATTTGCGGCAATATTTTCCAAAAAGGAGCATGCGATCCTCTCCGCATTCGGATTGTACGTCGAATCCTCCGGTTTCAGCGAACCATTGCGCTGGCGGCAGGCAATCGAGAAAATATCCGTCTGCATCATGGTAATGACAGTCTGCTCGATCTCCTTCACATACTCATTGATCAAATCTGTCCGTCCGCTGACTGCGCTCATCATTGTGTTCTGCGTGGACGATACAGACAGCTCTCGCACATCTGCCGCCACCAGGAAATACAGGACCGCCAGCCCGATGACCAGGACGGCCAGGACGGACGCCGTGATTTTTGTACTCAGTTTCCTCATACCATACTCCTCCCCCTTTGCTTTTGCCTTCACACGTTGCATTTGAATGCTGTTTTTGAATATATGCCTGAATACTTCTTATCTATTTTATTAAAAATATATAAAAAGTCAATCGAAACTCCAAATAATCGCGTTTTTTTGCCATGCATTATAAAAAAACTGTAATAATACACTATTATTATAGCATTCTATTACTCTGATAAATAGATGATCTTTGGTTCCTGCATCCAGCAGATGTTC
>CADBTO010000194.1 GCA_902797565.1 uncultured Lachnospiraceae bacterium | reverse complement strand
TCCTTCCATAAAACTTTCCCTCCTTACTTCAACTCTCCAGACAAGGCCGGAATCCCCGCCCCTGCCTCCGCCGAAGCTGCCTGGCAGCCCGACGAAACGACCTGCTGGCCCACGCCTGCCTCCGGGCCATGCGCGGAACCCGAATCCGTGATCCTTAATCACGGTTCTCAAGCTTTATGATAGCAGATCCTGCTTTATATCGCAACCACTTTTTTTCTGATACAACAGCTTGTATACCACCAGAAGGAAAGCCACGGAATAAACGCCCAGCATCGCTTCCACAACATACAGATTCAGAACCCCACGCTGGTACAATGCCGCCGGGACATCAAACAGCGCGTGCAGCACGACTGCGCCCAGATACAGCACCATCCTGGACTCCCGAACCGCCGTAAACACCATAATGGACAGGCCCACATGGAGCAGCATCGAAAACACCCGTTCCGCAATCAGCGTCAGGCTTGTCACCATCGTCCATGCCCCAAGCTGCACCGGAATCGCCTCAAGCGCACTGACATCCATACCGCTTTTTTCCGCCTGCTCCAGGATCTCCTGGAATCTTCCCGAACCAATCATCATCGCGTAAGAAAGATACTGGATTCCAGCAATCCCAAGGATATACATCGCCTCAAACCCGCCGTGTCCAATCCCATGAGAAATGCCGGTTTCCCGATCCGTATACTTTTTCAGAATGGTCTTAAAAGCCACAAGACGTCCTGTTTCTTCAAAGATCCCCGCAAGGAGCGCGCCAACGGCGGCATAAAGCACCACGTTTCCCATCAAAGCCCTGCCTATAGGAAGCGCCGTGCTGAACAGGATCGCCTTTGGAATCCCTTCCAGGACAATGGCAGAGCAAAACCAGGTTGCTGCCCCGATGAGCACAGCCAGAAGCTGCTCTTTCCGCCTCCAGAGCCACCAAACAGCCACTGCAGCAGGCAGCAGCACAGCCACCGCAGCCAAAAGCCCCAGCGCAATGTAAATATCTGTCCCGATCTGCACATCTAACCCTGCTTTAAGAAAACAGATTACTGGAGATCTCATCAATCCGTTCAGAAAGTGCATAGAGTTCCTCCACTGTTGCATTGATTTCCTGCATCGCGGAACTTTGTGAAGCAATACTCGTATCAATACTCGTTGTTTTGCCCACGACATCCGTCACACGTTCGTTCATTTTCTGCAGTGTCACTGCGATTTCTTCGCTCGTATCCTTGGATGTGCTCGCCAGCTTCCGGACTTCCTCCGCCACGACCGCAAACCCTTTTCCATACTCGCCCGCGCGCGCTGCCTCGATCGACGCATTCAGCGAAAGCAGGTTCGTCTGCGTTGCGATATCCTGGATGATATCAATGATCTTCATGGATTCCTGTACGGAATTGCTGATATCATTCGTGGATTCGGAAATCTCATTCTGCTGGTGGAGGACATTGGTCATATCCCGCGTTGTTGCATCCACCGTATGTGCAATCTCAGACAGCCCTTTGGACAGGTTCTTCACATGCGTGCCCATCTCTGCCTCGAACGTTTCCCGATTCTTTTTTGATTCCGTGATATCCAGAATCGATCCAGCAACAACAATCGGCGTCCCATCGCTTTCCCGCACCGTCTTCCCGACGGCATGGAACCAGCGATACGACCCGTCCCGATGCTGCAGGCGGTATTCCAGGTCAAACGGCGTCCGTCCGGTATGGTCATTGACGTGCTTGCTGAAAGCATCCAGTGCCCGCTGCTTGTCTTCCGGATGCAGCTTGTCGCTCCACGAATTCAGGACATTCGGGAAATCCTTTTCATTATTATATCCGAGCAATTTCCGGAACTGTTGGGACCACCAGAAGAAATTGTTCGGATTGGACGCATCGCGCCCCACCACATTCATACTCCAGGACCCTTCGGACAGGGTACTGTCGATCGCGTCGTGACGCTGCGTTTCGATCTTGAGCCGCTGTTCATTTTCATACTGCTCCGTGATGTCCACGAAGATCCCGATGAACACCATGGGCACGCCCCGATCCGTCCGCTTCAGTTCGCCTGCTGCACGAAACCAGCGATATTCCCCGGATTTGACCCGCAGACGGTAGTTCACATCATATTTCCGCCGGTTCGACTTGTCCGCAATCGTTTTATTGAAAGAATCCAACGTATATCCCGCATCATCCGGATGGAGTTTTGATGTCCATGCCTCCAGCGTATTCGGGAAATCATTGGTGTCCTTGTATCCGATCATCCTCCGGAAATCATTACTCCAATGCGTGTGCCGGATCTCCCCCTTGTCATCAAAATAGATAAGCCACAACCCCGAGTTGATGATCTCATTGACCAGATGCAGTTTTTCCGTCTCGCCCGCTGCGTATTCAAGTGCCTGCCTGATCCGGTCATTGATCGCTGCAACCAGCGCCTGCTGGTCCGGTGCGAACTGGCTTGCATTCAAAAGCAGTTTTTCCGGTGTGCTTCCCACCTCCTGCTTCTCCCGCAATGTACGGATCAGGCTTTCCAGGCTGTCAGCATCTTTCTTCTTCGACCTCCCAAACATATGTTCCCCTCTCCTCCTGCAAAAAACATGCCAAGTAATCTATCATCATTACTATAACACTCTATCCCCCATAAATCAAGGATTCCTACAATATAATATCCGCCATCCTGCACGCCGCCGCAGAAACCAGGTCTTCCGGAGAAAGCCCGATCTGGCAGCCAACTTTGCCCGCGCTGACAAAAATCCTGTCAAACCCGGCCGCCGTCTCATGAATGAACGTTGGAAAATGCTTTTTCATCCCGATCGGAGAGCAGCCGCCGTGTACATAACCCGTCAGCGGCAGCAGTTCTTTCTGCTTGATCATACTGACCGCCTTCTCCCCGGATGCCTTTGCCGCTTTTTTCAAATCCAGCGCTTCCGCCACCGGAACCACAAACACATAATATGCGCCGCTCTTTCCCTGTGTCACAAGCGTCTTGAACACCCTTGCGGCATCCTCCCCCAGGATCGCCGCAATC
>CADBTO010000193.1 GCA_902797565.1 uncultured Lachnospiraceae bacterium | reverse complement strand
CTGAAGAAAGGGGATTATATCCAGTACTTCCCGTCTGTCAAGGATGTGGAGGTACCGATCCAGTCCGGGCAGGAACTGACGATCGGCATGATCTTCTATTATCTGGACGATCTGGATTTTTACGAATATACGACCACGTATACTTACCACCGGCTTATGACGCAGGGCGTCCTGTTTGGCGTGATGGTTGCGCTGTGCATCCTCTGGCTGGCGGGTATCCTGATGCAGGTGGTGTCCATCCAGATCTACAAGGATGCGGAGCGGCAGATGATGCTGAAGAAGTCTGCATTGTCCTGTATGTCCGATATCTATACGGCCATCTATCTCATTGACCTGCAGAAGAATACACTCACGCCGGTCATCCAGATGGACTATCCGGAAATGAAACGCTATGAGCGGAAAGGCGCAAAGGAGCGGCTGGCGCATTTTGCACAGATTGACGCGAAGCCGAATTATCTGGATGTGGCAGCAAGGTTTTGCGATCTGGATACGCTGGGCGGGAGGATCGAGGACAAGAACAGCATCACCTGCGAATATGTCAGCAAGAAGTTTGGCTGGTGCAGCCTGCGGTTCTTTGCGATGGACCGGGTGGAAGGGCTGCAGCCGGACCGCGTGATCTTCACGATCCAGATCATTGATTCAGAAAAACGCGAAATGGCAACGATTGAGGAGCGCATCAACCAGGCAGAGCTGGAGCGTCAGGAACAGGGCACGTTCCTGGAAATGGTTTATGATACCAATATGCATCTGATCGGAGAAATCCTGGATGCAAACCAGGAGATTTTACAGAAGAGCGAGGATGAGGAAGTCCGAAAGTACACGGAGCACATCATCCGTGATACGGAAATGCTCAGCGCAACGCTGGTGGATCTGGTTGACCATGCCCGGCTGCACTCCGGACACGCAAAGATCACGGCACAGCCTTTTGCGCCGCGCCTTTTGATAGACAAGGTGCGCAGCGATGGGGCACAGGCACTCGGCCGGAAAGAAGTGGAACTGGCTCTGGACGTATCCAGGGATCTGCCGGAGCAGGTGGTGGGGGATGCGGAGCGGCTCCACCGGATTCTGGTGAACCTCGTGACGGAATCGATCCACCATACGGATCAGGGGAGCATCAAGATATCCATGTTCAGCAAACAGGTCGGTTCACGGATCCATCTGGTGTGTTCCGTGCGGGATACCGGAGACGGGAAGAACGATGATGGCAGCAAGGTTCTTGGGATGCGGCTGGCACGCGGCTTCCTGGATGCGATGGGAGTTGAACTTCATGTGGTTAGCACACCGGGGGACGGCTGTGAGAGTTATTTTGAAATCGAACTTCCGATGAAGTAAAGGGTAAAGGTTATGGCACACACAGTATACGGGATTTGTCTCGTTATCTCGGTCCTCGTTATTTTTTGGATGGTTTCACGGAATTATCGGAATATGGATGTGTCCTATTGGACCATCGTGAGCGTGGTTCCGCTGATCAATCTGGGTTACTGGCTGCAGACGGGATCCGTTACGAAAGAAGCGGCAGAGCTTTGTTATTGCCTGATCTATCTGGACAGCACGGTGCTGCTGATGGTGCTTGTCTTCCGGGTCCTGCGGATTATCGGGGTCAATGTGGCTTCCTGGATGAAGCTGGCCGGCTATGCCGCGGCGTTCGTCCATCTGTTTATTGTGTGGAGCTGCGTTGGCAACGGCTTATACTTCCGGTCAGTCCGACTTGTCAATACTTCCTACGGGCTTGCAACGCGGATTGAGGACGGGCCGCTGCATGTTTATCATTATATATATCTGGCGGCGGTCTTTTTGGTTCTGATCGGGAGCATCATATACGGAATTGTCCGCAAGGGCATTTATTCCCGCAGGTCGCTCTGGGCCTATGCGTATACAGCGCTGATCGGCGTTGTGCTGTATGCGGTGGAATGGTTTTCGGCGATGGATTTTTCTTTGCTGCCAATCCTGTATGTGCTGGGAGTCCTTGTCATTGCGGTGAATTATGACAATATCCATGCCCATGATATTACCTGCATCATCCCGGATCGGATGGAGAGCAGCGATGCCAGGGGCTATGCGGCGTTTGACCTGCACCAGAATTTCCTCAGCTGCAACCGGAAGATGTTCGATTTCTGGCCGGAGTTTGCCAGGCAGAACGTGGATGAGCCGCTGCCGGAGAATTCTCCCCTGCGCAAAGTGTTTTATTCGCTGATCGAGGCATATGAGCTGCGCCACACATCGAGCTTGAAATGCAAGGTTGGGGAAATGACCTGCGTCTGCAGGATTGAGCCGTTTTCCGTATCACCGGGCAGCCCGACGCAGGGGTATTTTTTCTCCGTGCGGGATGCGAGTGAGGAACAGCGTGCGATGGACGTGATGGCGTCTTATAATGAATCGCTGAATGCGGAGGTGGCCGCGAAGACAGAGAGCATCCAGGAAATCCAGCAGAAGATCGTGACCGGCATGGCAAACATGGTAGAGAACCGGGATAATAATACTGGAGGACACGTAAAGCGGACCAGTGATATCATCCGGATCCTGATCGATGAGATCCAGCGGCAGGGAATCTACCGCCTGGACAATCGTTTTGCGCGGGATGTCGTGCGTGCGGCCCCGATGCATGACCTGGGGAAGATGAACATTGAAAACAGCATCCTGAACAAGCCGGCGAAGCTGACGGATGAAGAATATGAAATCATGAAAACGCACGCGACAAAGAGCGGGGAGATTGTGATGATTCTGCTGGATGGCGTGGAAGAGGCGCATTTCGTCCGGACTGCATATGCGGTGGCACGTTACCACCACGAACGCTGGGACGGCAGGGGCTATCCGGAACATCTGGTTGGCTCGATGATTCCGCTTGAAGCGCGGATTATGGCGGTGGCGGATGTTTACGATGCCCTTGCCTGCAAGCGCAGCTACAAGCCTGCCATGGCTCCGGAGCTGGTGGCAAAGATCATGCTTGAAGGCATGGGAACACAGTTTGATCCGGCACTCAAACCGGTGTTTCTCGCCTGCCGGAAAAAGCTGGAAGCATATTATCAGAAAGACGAGAACCGGTAGGCGGGTGAAGGAGTACCAAATCAGGTATGGATACCATAGAAAACGTCTGGACACTGCTGGCGGCGATCATCGGCCTTTTGCTGGCATTGTTCAAATATATTGAAACGCCGAAACGGGGCTGGCTGTATCTGTCCGGTTTCTTCCTGGCGCATCTGCTCAGCGATTATTACTGGACCTTGTATACGCTCGTCATGGGTGAGAATCCGGACGTGTCTGCCGGGATGGCATATTTTGGCTGGAATGCCGGATATCTGGTCCTGCTGCTCCTGGCATGGGAGCTGCAGCAGAAGAAGGCAAAGCATTTTTTTCACCCGCTCATGCTCCTGCCCATTCCGATCGACCTTCTGCAGTTCCGTTTGTATATCCGGTTTGGCGGGATCCTGAATAATATCTGGGAGGGCGTGCTTGTCACGGCGACGGTATGCATCTGCCTGCAGGCCATCCTGTACTGGTGGAAACAGGATCGAACATATGTTCCGTGGCTCCATGTGCTGCTTCTGGTGTTCTGCGTATCGGAGTATGGCATGTGGACATCGTCCTGTTATGATTGGGTGAGCGATGCGAAAGACCCGTATTATTATTTTTCGATTGCCGGCTGCATCGTTTTCGTATGCCTGAGCTGGTCTGTCGGGAAGGCGTATGAGGCGCAGCAGCTGGTATACCGTGAGAAGAGCGCGCAGGAGCTGCG
>CADBTO010000192.1 GCA_902797565.1 uncultured Lachnospiraceae bacterium | reverse complement strand
GCATCCGGAAGGGTATTATGACGCAGTCCTGATGGACATGCGGATGCCGGAGATGGACGGGCTGGAAGCGACCCGCGCGATCCGTGCATCCGGCCGGGCGGACGCAGAGACGATCCCGATTATCGCACTGACTGCGAATGCGTTTGACGAGGACGTGCAAAGCAGCCTGCAGGCCGGGCTGAATGCGCATCTGTCCAAGCCTGTGGAACCGGAGAGCCTGTATGCCACATTGGAAGGGCTGATTCATGATGATTGATCTTTGAATCTTAAACAAACCTTAATCATTTTGAACCTTTTATCTTAAACTCTTTTTTGCTAAGATTGTAAATGCAGCAGGGAGTGATACAGAATCAGTGTTTTAATAAGGAGTTTGTATGATGAAAGGAAAATGGAAAAGCAGCCTGGCGGTGAAAGGGGCATTGTTTGCGGGCTCCCTTTTATCCTGTTTCCTTCTGGGCATCGGCCTGGTCGGGACGGAGTATCTGGGCGGGAAGGGGTTTTATTCCGGAAAGAGCGCGCAGTCGCTGTATGAGGAGTTCGAGGACAATATTATGGATACGTATTCCATCATAGCGGCCTCTTCCGGTGATTTTGGCGCCGGGGAGATCACGGATGGGAATTTCCGGTATGGCGTGTTAAGGAAGGAGGACTTGAAGGAGCATCTGGAGGAGGTTCCGGCATACGGGACGCTGCGGGGAGAGCAGGCGGCAGAGGTGGCAAAGGCCCTGTCGGATGGATCCCTGTATTCATATAAAAATTTTGATTCATTCAAGGAATTCCCGCAAGGGGTTTCGGACAGGAAGCTGTTCTTCCATGGCTATACGATCGGCAAGCAGACGCAGACGCGGATTTCGGAGAGCTTTTTGGGCCGTTCCGCTGTCTATAATGAAACGGGGAATACAGACCATTATTATCTGAGCGGCCTGGCAGTGGATGAGAAGAAAAAGAAGCTGTATTTGGTCAGTGATGGCCTGTGTATCCAGGTTCCGGGCGCGTTTCGGGGCTATGAATATTCGGGCAGTGAAATCCAGATGATGGCGGAGCGTTCCGAGTCGATGACTGTGGACCATGCCATTTATGATGGATGGCGGGTTTTTGAACAGGAGGACATTCTGGCTGGAAAGCTGGCGGAACAGAACACGCAGTATTATCTTTTGGACATTTCTCCTTTATCGGAGGAATCAGATACGAAGGTTGCGGTTGCGACGGATCTGGTGCAGGTCTTCAAGCAGAAGGACGGCGCTTTGGTGGATGAAGATGGAAACGAGGTGGAGATTTCCTCGAAGCGGCTGGGATACTATGAACTTTCCGGGCTGAATGCCCGTTTTGAGGTGGTTTCTTCCCATCCGCAGGGGACGGATTATGTTGTCCTGTCCTATGCGGCTGATCCGCTGAATGACAATGGGGGGATGCTGAGCAGCGCGGCAGCGCTCTGTGATGTGTTATGGCGCTTCAGATGGGCGTTCCCGGCGTCTGTAGTGCTTGGGTTTCTGCTGTTTGGCGTGGCCCTGGTGCTGATCATCCTTTCTGCGGGGCATATATGGCAGGAAGACGGGCAGGCAGACGGGGATGCAGAATCCGGGGAGCGGTCCGGGCGGGATGTGCTGGCGCTGCATTCTTTTCAGAAACTTCCGCTGGATGGATTTGCACTGGCGCTGCTTTTGGCTCTTTCCGTTTATCTGCCGATGTTTTTTGAGATGGATGCGGGCAGTTGGGTCTCATGGCTTTGCAGCGTGCTGGCCGGCTCTGTGGTCTGGCTCTTTGGTCTGCTGTTTCTGGACAGTTTTGCAGCAAACCTGAAAGCGGGCGGGCTGCTCTCCCGGACGCTGGCCGGAAGATGCTGGAAGTTTCTGTGCGGGCGCTTTGCCTGTGCCTGGGAACTGGTCCGGCAGGGGAAGGGCGTGCGGCATCTCTATGCAAGAGCATGGGGCGTATTTGCCGGGGTTACGGTGCTGGAGTTTTTTGCGCTGGC
This sequence comes from uncultured Lachnospiraceae bacterium, assembly GCA_902797565.1. GTDB lineage: Bacteria > Bacillota > Clostridia > Lachnospirales > Lachnospiraceae > Weimeria. Next base: position 853 of record CADBTO010000192.1, on the reverse strand, counting down.
ATGCATTCTGAGCCGGATGTACGGAGATATGGGCGGCGTCTTCTTCCTGTGCTGGGCAGCAGAGAAGGTGGGCCTTGGCCTCTTGCTTGCAAGGGTTCTGCGTGATGTGGCAAAGCTGAAAGAGGGAAGCGAGCGGATTGCTGCCGGGGATCTGGGAACGCCGATTGAAACGGAGCAGATGCTTCCGGATTTTGCGCAGATTTCTGAAAATCTGGATTCGATTGGCGCAGGGCTTGATAAAGCCGTGCAGGAGCGGATGAAATCAGAACGCTTCCAGACGGAGCTGATTACGAATGTCTCGCATGATATCAAGACGCCGCTGACTGCGATCCTGAGTTATGGCGAGCTTCTGCAGAAGGAGATCGAAGGGAATCCCGCCAGCACGGAAAAAGAGCGGGAATATGTGGAAGTTGTGGCGCGCCAGTCGCAGCGGCTGAAAAAACTTGCCGGGGATATTGTGGACGCATCGCGTGCGACGAGCGGGGCAATGGAACTTTCATGGGAAGATGTGGATGTTTCGGTCATGCTTTCCCAGGTTGTGGGGGAATTTTCGGAACAGCTGAATGAGAACGATATTACACTAGTACTAAAGGACGAGGCAGCAGGCGCACATGTGCGTGCGGATGCGCGGCAGCTCTGGCGGATTTTTGCAAACCTTCTGGAAAATATGGAGAAGTATGCGCAGCCGGGCACGCGGGCCTATATCAATGCATTTGTGCGGGAAAAGCAGGGCGCAGGGCTGGCGATGCAGGATACGCAGGGCGGCATACAGGCAGTGCAGCAGGAAAAGCAGGGCGATGCGGGGCAGCTGGTGCTGGAATTCAAGAATATTTCGCGGGAAGCTTTGAATATT
>CADBTO010000191.1 GCA_902797565.1 uncultured Lachnospiraceae bacterium | reverse complement strand
TGGGTATCGGACATTTGTTTTGAATTACCGTTATAAGCCCAACTACTATCCGCTCCCGCAGCTGGATCTGGCGCTGGCAATCAAATATGTACGGGCAAACGCAGAGAAGTATCAGGTGGATGCAGGAAACGTAATGGTGCTGGGGTATTCCGCGGGCGCGCATTTATGCGCGTCAACGGCGGCGCTCCGGGATGAGATCGGGAGCAGTCTTCAGGAGGTGCTTGAGGAAAAGCGTCCAGATCTCGCAGCGCCCTACAGGGATATTGCAGTAAGGCCCGATAAAGTCTGCCTGTGTTATCCGGTGATCAGTTTCCTGGAGGAAGCATATGAACCCGGCTTCCCGGCATTGACCGGCGGGGATGAGTCCCTGCGGGAGCATCTTTCGATCGAGAAGCAGGTTGATGCGGATTATCCGAAGACCTTTGTCTGGACCTGTGAAGATGACAGCCTGGTACCCCCCAGCAATGCCATCCGTATGGACCAGGCACTCGAAGCGCAGAACATCCCGCACAAGTTCTGCCTTTATCCGCAGGGGGATCACGGCTGCGATCTGGCAGTCGGGACTTCTGCGGAAGGCTGGGTGGATGAGATGCTGGCATTTATGAAGTAGTGGGTGGAAAAGATGGGAATCTATTTTGATGAAGCGGCGCAGGTTTTCGTGCTCCGTACAGCCAATACCGAATACCAGATGCGTGTGAATGGTTTCGGGATGCTGGAACATTTGTATTATGGGGCACGTCTGGACAGTGTGCTGCAGCCGGTGCGCTTTTTCGGGCGGGATATCCGGATGCACAAAGACCCGCTGGACCGGGGCAATGAAAAGAACTTTGCGCTGGATGCGTATCCGCAGGAATATGCGGGCAGCGGTGTGGGAGATTACCGGGTCAGTGGTGTGGAAACGGTTGCGCCGGACGGAAGTCTGAGCGTGGATCTGGTGTACCAGGGCTATCAGATTCTTGACGGACGGCAGGCTCTTCCGGGGCTGCCGTTTGTACGGCCGGATTCGGAAACGAAGACGCTGGAGATCACGATGCAGGATCCGGTCATCGGGCTTTGCGTGAAATTGTCTTATATCCTGTTTGCGCAGGAGGATGTGATTGTCCGGAACGCGCAGCTTGTGAACCAGGGACAGGGGAAACTGATCCTGAAAAAGGCGGCATCGCTTTGCCTGGACTTTTTCGGCAGCCACTTTGACCTGATCCATTTCCATGGCAGGCACTGCGCGGAGCGGAACATGGAGCGGCTGCCGCTGGGGCACCAGCTTTATACGGTTGCTTCCGAGCGCGGGATGTCCAGCCATCACCACAACCCGTTTGTGATGCTTTGTGACCATTCGGCGGATGAATACCAGGGCAGGTGCTATGGCGCTGCCCTGGTCTATTCCGGCGGGCATCGGATCCAAGTCGAGGTGGATCAGTGTAATAATACAAGAATAGTTATGGGGCTGGCGAGCAAAGGGTTTTCATGGGAGCTTGCGCCGGGCGCGTCCTTCCAGACCCCGGACGCGGTGCTTTCGTTTTCCGGGAAGGGCCTCAACGGGCTCAGCCAGAATTTCCACCAGCTGATCCGCGGCCATATTATTCCGCCGCAGTTCCGGGATGTCCGCCGGCCGATCCTGATCAACAACTGGGAAGCAACGTATTTTGATTTCAATACGGAAAAGATTCTGCAGATTGCGCAGGAGGCGTCAGACCTGGGGATCGAGATGCTGGTGCTTGATGATGGCTGGTTTGGGAAGCGGAATGACGACCGCGCCGGGCTGGGAGACTGGTTTGTCAATGAAGAAAAACTGCCGGGCGGGCTGCGTGTGCTTTCTGAAGAGATCCACAAAAAGGGCTTGAAATTCGGGCTTTGGCTGGAACCGGAAATGGTCAATGGTGTATCGGAGCTCTATGAAGCTCATCCGGATTGGGCGCTTCAGGATCCCGGCAGGGAGACAACCCTGTCCCGTGCCCAGATGGTGCTGGATCTTTCGCGCCAGGAGGTCCAGGATTATCTGTTTGGATGCTTCCAGAAGATTCTGGAGGATGCACAGATTGATTATGTTAAATGGGACTTCAACCGCAGCCTTGCAAACGTGTATTCTGCAAAGCTGCCGGAGGAGCGGCAGGGCGAGGCGGCGCATCGTTTTATGCTGGGGACCTATGCCCTGCTCGAACGGCTCACCACGGCGTATCCGGATCTTCTGATCGAAGGCTGTGCAAGCGGCGGCGGCAGGTATGATATGGGGATGCTGTATTATTGCCCGCAGATCTGGCTTTCCGACAACACGGATGCCATTCTCCGGATTGGAATCCAGCGGGGAAGTTCTTATTGCTATCCGGTTTCAACGATGGGGGCGCATGTTTCGGCGTCACCAAACCACCAGAGCGGCAGGAGCACGCCGATTGAGACACGCGGCATCGTGGCAATGTCCGGCACGTTTGGTTTTGAACTGGATCCCGGAAAGCTTTCAGAGAGGGAGAAAAACGAAATCCGGCAGCAGATCCGGGATTTCCGGAAGTATTACTGGCTGATCCAGAAAGGGACGTATTTCCGGCTGGGCGAGGCGTGGCATGAGGGATATTTTTCTGCGTGGATGTTTGTTTCGGAAGACCGGAGCGAGGCACTGCTGAATATGGTTGTGGAGCGGATGCAGGGGAATGCGATCGTGCCGGCGGTGCGCTTGCAGGGGCTGGATCCGGGTGCATCATACCGGGTGGAGGTGCCAATCCGGAGAGGCGGATGGTATGGAAATCCGGACAATCCCGGCACGGTGGAAATCCAGACGGAGTCTTATTCCGGAGCGCAGCTGATGGAGTATGGATTCGTGTTCCCGGCGGTGCAGGGGGATTATCCTGCGTACCAGCTGCATTTTGTGAAAGAGCCTGACGGGGGGATTTGACAGGGAGAGTGATATGGGTTCCTTGCTTCTGGCTGTGATTTATTTGATTTTTATCAGTCTGGGCCTTCCGGATTCCCTTCTGGGGTCCGGCTGGCCGAAGATGCAGGCGGTTTTTGGCGTTCCGTCGTCGTTTGCGGGCTATGTTTCTATGACGATTTCCTTTATGACCATCCTGTCCGCGCTTGCCAGCCCGCGCATGATCCGGCGGTTCCATACGAAGTGGATCGTGATCGTGTCGATTTTTCTGACGGTGCTTGGACTGCTGGGGTTTTCCGTATCCGGAAGTTATTGGATGCTGTTCCTGTTCGCGGTTCCCTATGGACTGGGGGCAGGCGCGATTGATGCGTCTGTCAATCATTATGTGGCAAATAATTATTCTGGATCCGTCATGAATTTCCTGCACTGTTTTTACGGTGTGGGCGCGGTCATCAGCCCGTATATTATGGCGCTGGCGCTGAGAATCGCAAGGTGGAACGAAGGATACCGCTGGACGGCATATCTTCAGGCGGCGATCCTTCTTGTGTGTATTGCTACGCTGCCGTTGTGGAAGAAACAGGCGGAAGCGGAAGCAGAAGGAATGGAGGAAAGTGCCGGCATCCGGGAAACGGTTCGGGTTCCTGGTGTGGCATTGACTTTGGTTGCTTTTTTCGCGTATTGCGCGGGCGAGGCCACCTGTTTCCTTTGGACGCCGAGCTTTTTTTCCGGAACCAGGCAGGGGTTGGGGGATGACCTGATCGCGTCCTTTGGCTCCCTGATCTTTGGCGGGCTGATGCTGGGCAGGCTGGTTTCCGGATTTGTTTCGAACCGGCTGGGAGACCGGCTCCTGATCCGCATCGGGATTGCGGTGGAAGGGATCGGGATTCTTCTGGTGCTGCTGCCGGTGGAACACTATCTGGTGGCTGCTGTGGGCTTCGTAGTCATTGGGACCGGTATGGGGCCGGTATATCCGGCGATCCAGCATATGGCACCGGAGAATTTTGGGAAACGTTATTCCGCAGCCGTGATCGGCATGCAGATGGCGTCTGCCTATGTGGGCAGTACGTTTATGCCGATGGTATTTGGTATGATCCAGCAGCAGGCGGGAATTGGGATCATGCCGTTTTATCTGCTGCTGTTTGCGGTTTTGAATATCGGGTTTTTGGAGATGGCGTATCGGAAAGTGGGATCGTGAGTACTGAAAAAAATGCTTGATTTTCCACAAAATGTGGTATACAATCCATGCTGTATGGCCATAGTCTGAGATATAAAAAGATGGAGGGGTTCGCTCAGGCAATGCAGGATGTTAGGAATAGCAGGCTGCAGGGTACAGAGTATCTTTTTTATTCGATGGGAGGGATCTTTATCCTCTCCACTCGATCAGGCAGGGGCGGCGTGAAGGTTAAAACAGCGAAGCGGAACGCTGCCCCCATTGGCCAACAGGGAGAAGTTTTTTCTGTTGGCCCGAAGACTATGGGAGGAAAAAAATGCGGAGCAGGAAAGCATGGATTGCGTTGAGTCTGGCTATGGCAATGGGAATGGCAGGACAGTGTGCCGGGATGCCGCTTGGAATCCGGCCGGTGGCGCAAGTGGGGGTTTCCATGGTGCAGGCGGAGGCGGCAGAGAAGCAGCTTTCGGAACAGGATTTGGCGGATGCGCTTGCGAAAACAGATGGTTCGGAATGCAAAAAGGTTGAAAACCTGGCGAGCGTGCACGATCCGTCCATTATCCGGAATGAGACGAAGAAGGGGGATGAAGGGGAATATTATGTGTTCGGCTCCCATATGGGGGTGGCGAAATCGAATGATTTATCGAACTGGACGCAGGTTTCAAAGGCAGAAAATGACGCGGCTTCTTCACTGTTTGGAATCGAAAAACCAGACGGCAGCATAGAAGCCGCGTCTTTTAACGATGCGTTCAAAAAGAATGCGTATACCGGGAAAGTCAAAGTCCGCTATGCCGGGAGCACGGAAGAAGCGGAAGTGGATTTCGGGAGTTTTGACGCGTCTGCATGGAATACGGCGCGGGACAATTATTCGGTTTCTGGGAATATGTGGGCACCGGACGTGATTTATAATCGGGAAACGAAAGAATATGCGATGTACCTGAGCCTGAATGGGAGCAAATGGAATTCTGCGATCATCCTTTTGACGGCAAAGGATATTGAAGGACCGTATGTGTACCAGGGGCCGGTGGTTTATACCGGATTTTCGACGGAGGTGGAGGCGCTTTCATACAAGAACACGGACTTGGAACTGGTGTACGGGAAGCTGGATGCCCTGCCGGAAAAATATAACAAGGCAGACAATGGAACCTGGGGTGATTTTTATCCGCACGCGAT
>CADBTO010000190.1 GCA_902797565.1 uncultured Lachnospiraceae bacterium | reverse complement strand
GGATATGCTGTATGTTCTGGGGGATGTGCTGGATCGTGGGCCGCATCCGGTGAAGACGCTTCTGGCATTGATGCAGATGACGAACGTGGTTTGCATGGTGGGCAACCATGAACTGATGGCGCTCGATTGCCTTGAGTTTCTCAGACGGGAGATCACGGACCAGTCGCTGGGCGAACTGGACGAGAAGATGCTGGAGAATCTGGTGACCTGGCAATATAATGGAAGCAAGTCCACCATCCAGGAGTTTCGGGAACTGGACAAAGACACGCGGGAGGATGTTCTGGAGTTCATTTGTGATTGCTCTGTATATGAAGAGCTGTCTGTGGGAGGAAAGGAGTATCTGCTGGTGCATGCGGGGCTGGGGAATTTCACGCCGGAACGGGACTTGGAAGATTATGCGCTGGAGGAGCTGGTTTGGGAACGGGCGGATTACGGGAAGGAATATTTTGGAGATGTGTATCTGGTCACGGGGCATACGCCGACGCAGACGATCAAGGAGAATCCAAGGTCGGGGTACATATACCATGGAAACCACCATATCGCTATTGACTGCGGCGCACATTTCCCCGGTGGAAGGCTGGCGGCAATTTGCCTGGATACGGGGGAGGAATTTTATTCGTCTGTGAACCAGAGGCGCGGATAATTTTTTTGTGGTTTAAGCTTTCTGTAAGGTTGCCTGTCTATCCTTATTCCAGACAGAGGAATGCGAAAGGCATCTGGGGAATATTGAATGCGGTTTGGAATCAGGAGGCAGGTTATGGCAATGAAGAAAATAAAACGGGTACTGGCACTTTCAATGGCACTTGCGACGGCAGCTGCGGGGAGCGGCGTTCCTTCAGTACTGCAGGCGGTGTCTGCGGAAGCAGCATCGGCGAAATATACGGTTTCCAAGGCGGGGAACAAGAGCTATACAGGGACGCAGAAGGTGAAGATCACGGCGAAGAAGGGTTACAAGGTTTATTATACCCTCTCTGGCGCGTTCAGCAAGAAAAAGATTGTAAAATCCGGGAAGTCTGTGACCCTGACGATCAAGAAGACCAGTAATCTGAAAGTCTATGCGGTCAAGTCCACGAAGACATTATCGGCAAGCCAGCTGAAGGCGGCATATAAGAAGGCGAAGAGTTATAAGTATACGATCCGGAAGGATACATCCCAGGAAACGGACAGCAGTACAAAGACGGGGGATGCGTCTGGCAGTACGGGCGGAAGCAGCGCGTCGGGCAGCGGCACGTCTGACGGGAGCGCGGACGGGACAGGCAGTTCGGCATCGGGCAGCGGTACAGAAAGCGGTACGGCTGGTGGGACAGGAGCATCCGGCGGCACGTCTGGAGAAGGGACAACTGGCGGGACATCCGGGACAGGAACGACCGGGAGCGGGACAGCCGGCGGGCAGAGCGGACAGCAGAACCAGACCACTGAATCGAATCAGGTGGAGAAACCGTCGAATGCAGATTCCAGCCTGAAGGGGACTTCGGGCGGGACAGAAAGCGTCACGGAGAGCGAAGTGAAGACACTGAAACTCTCATCAAAAGGTTCCAGCGGGAGTGGCAGCGTTATTGAGCGTACGAGTACTGCAGGAGACGCAGTGGAAGAAACAGCGGCAGGCAGTGCCCATGTCATTACGATCAAAAAGGCGGGTACTTACCGGATCAGCGGCGGAAGCAGCAGCAGTCCGGTGGAGAACGTGCAGATCAAGGTGGATGCAGACGCCGTGCTGGTATTGGATGGGCTTTATCTGGATGACAGCGGGCTGGGCAGCACCACCGAAGAACAGAACCCGGTGATTGACATCGCAAAAGAGCTGTCCGTAAAGATCCTGCTTTCCGGGACGAATGAGCTGACTGGGAACGGGAAGGATTCAGACAAGAATATTCTGACGGCAGGGAAGAAATCAACCCTCACGATTGCGGCGCTGGAAGGTGCAGAGACGGCGAGCCTGACGATGACCGATCCGTTCTATGGAAAAGAAAGCGATACGGAAAAAGGTGAGAAGGGCATCAATGCCAAAGGGAATCTGGTCATCAAAAGCGGCGTATTTACGATCCGGACGGGCGGCAAAGCGATTGACTGCGGGAAGACGCTGGACATCTCCGGCGGAAGCTTTGATATAGACACCTACGGGGATGGGATGGCTGCAGATGATGATCTGAATATTTCCGGGAATGCGTATGTGGATATCAAGACGTATTTCCATTCGAAGGCGCGGAATTATTACAGTGACGGGACGAATACCCTGACATCATCCGGAGATGGAATGAACAGCAATAGCACGAAGACAGAAACGGTGACGGTGGATACCGGCAGCCATAAGGGTCTGAAAGGCGGTACGAAGGCAAAGACCGTGACGGTGAAGGGAACCGCGCTGGATTCGGAAAGCGTGGAGAAGGCTTCGGGCGGCATCCATATTTCCGGGAATCCGACCATCCTGATTGATACAACGGAGACGGGCACGAAGAGCAGCGGGATGGCGGGGATGGGAGATTTCTCAGGCACGTCGGGGACAATGCCGGGGCAGGCTGCTGCGGCGGGTACAACAGGAACGACAGGCGGGGCAGGAACGGCGGGAACGACAGGTGCGCAGCAGGGGAACATGCCGGGCAGTGGGTTTGCCGGCGGCGACCAGGCGACGATTGTTGGCTGTCCGGAGGATGGCATCCACAGCAATAATACGCTGGAAATTTCCGGCGGGACGATCTATATTGCCGCGGCAGATGACGGGATCACGGCGGCGGAGTCGATCAGTATTACGGGCAAGAGCACGCGTGTCGGCGTCGCGACGGCGTATGAGGCAATGGAAGGGAAGGACATCACGATTGGGACGAAGGATGCGGCGGATGGGCCTGAGGTCACGCTCATCGGCAGTGATGACGGGATCAATGCGGCGTACAAGACGGTGACATACAATTATGATACAGAAGAAGCAGCCAAGGATGATGCAGTCCCCTATACGAAGACGTCCGTATCCGAGGTTACCGGATGCCAGCTGACGGTTCATTCCGGAAAGCTGACAGTGACATCCGGCGGTGACGGTCTGGACAGCAATGGGGGCATCACGGCAAACGGCGGCACCATCATCGTATTTGGGCCGACGAATGGCGCGGACAACGGGATTGACGTTTCGGATGTGGGCGGGAAGTTTGTAAACAATGGAGCAGAAATTCTGGCATTTGGCTCTGCGAGCGGAATGAGTGTGCTGCCGGATTCTTCCAGCAGTGCTGCGTATGTGGTCTTCGGATCGACAGGCGGCATGGGCGGTTTTGGCAGGCAGGGATTCCCTGGTGGCCAGGGAATGCAGCCGCCGCAGATGGACGGGACGAATGGCCAGGGAATGCAGCCGCCGCAGATGAACGGGCAGACTGGGCAGGGCACGCAGACTGGGCAGCAGGCGGGGACAAATGGGCAAGGCACGCAGACTGGGCAGCAGGCGGGAACGTCTGATAGTTCATCCGCGCTTTCCATCCAGAGCGGGCAGAAGGTTCAGATCACTGGAACGGGCAGCAGCGGGAAGTTTGCGAGCGTCCAGGTGACCGTTCCCAAGGCATATTCCTATGTGTTCTATTCGAGCAGCGCACTGGTTTCCGGGAACAGCTATGCACTGGTGGCAGGCGGGAGCGAAGCGGCGACGGCTTCGGCGAAGAAGTAGGCGGTGCGTTGGGAAGCGTTGGAATAAGATCGGGCGGGGAGGGATCCCCGTCCGTTTTGATATGACGGCAGGAACGGGCTGAAAAAATGTTTGACAGATGGCAGGCCGTATTGTATAATAGAAAAAAATGGAGCGACGCTGGAGAAAAAGTCCCGGACAAGTGGGATGGCACAGCCAGAGAGGAGGGTTATGGCAGGGACAGAAGATCAGAAGACAGATGGCCTCCTGGAGCAGAACAGGAAGATGGCGGAGACCATTTCGAAGCTGGAAAAAGAAATCAGGGCGTACCGGGCACTTGCGGCGGAAAAGGGCTTGAAAGATGCCCAGCGGGAATACAAGGACAGGCTGTTCAAGTTCATCTTCGGGAACCCGGAGAACAGGAGGTGGACGCTTTCGCTGTACAATGCGATGAACGGGACGTCCTATACGGATCCGGGCAGCATCCGGTTCAACACGATCGGTGACGCGGTGTACATGCGG
>CADBTO010000189.1 GCA_902797565.1 uncultured Lachnospiraceae bacterium | reverse complement strand
GTTGCAGGTGTCATTAACGGGAACTGGATCATCCCAACGATGGAGCAGGTACAGGCCAATGCCGGGAAGTGGGAGATCACGTCGATGCCCACGCTCTCCGGCGGGGAAGGATATGCTTCCAACGGCGGTGCGTCCCTGTATGTGACGCGCAGCTGCAAAAACGTGGATCTGGCGAAGGATTTCCTGGCAAAAACGTTTGGCGGAAGCACGGAGACCTATGACGCGGCGCTAAGGGCCGGCGGCGTGGTCACGACCTGCATTTCCGCAGGCAGGTCTGACGTGTACAATGAGGGCGTGGATTATTTCAACGGGCAGGCAGTCTATGCGAAGATTGTGGAGATGGGATCCCATGTCAAGCCTGTGGAGCAGAGTGATTTCCATTATATCCTGCGGAAACATACGGATACGGCGCTCATCAATGCCACAAATGGCATGGATCTGCAGGCGGAATTGCAGGCTGCGCAGGATAATACGTGGATTGAAATGGGGGAGGCTGCGCATTAAGCAAAAAATTTACGGAAAAAAAAGGAAATTGGCATTTTATGCCGAATAAACATATTTAAGGGGGGATTTGCCAGAAAGGCGGTGCACAACGAAACGATGTTAATCCGTGAAATGATAGAAGGCATGGAAAAACAGATCCTGAGCCCTTATGCCACGCTTAATGTGCATTCCAGGGGCCGCGCGCGGGAGGAAGAGCAATGTGACATCCGCCCGCTGTTCCAGCGTGACCGGGATCGGATTCTGCATTCCAAGGCGTTTCGCAGGTTGAAGAACAAGACCCAGGTGTTCCTGTATCCCATCGGGGACCATTACCGGACGCGGATGTCCCATACGCTTGAAGTGTCCCAGAATGCCAGGACAATCGCAAAGGCGCTGCGGATGAATGAGGATCTTGTTGAGGCAATCGCGCTGGGGCATGACCTGGGCCATACGCCGTTTGGGCATGCCGGGGAGGATGTGCTGGACAAGTGCTGCAAGGGGGGGTTTTCGCACAGCGAGCAGAGTGTCCGGATTGTAGAAAAACTCGAAAAAGACGGCCAGGGGCTGAATCTGACCTGGGAAGTGGTGGATGGCATCCGGAACCACCAGAGCGAGGGGAAGCCATCCACGCCAGAGGGTGCGATCGTCCGGCTGGCAGACAAGATTGCCTATGTCAATTCGGATGTGGATGATGCGATCCGTGCCCGGATCATTTCGGAAGAAGATATCCCGCGGGAGATCCGCAGGACATTGGGACTGGGCGTGCGGGAGCGGCTGGATCACCTGATCCACGATGTGATTATGAATAGCATGGATTCTCCGGAAATCCGGATGTCCAGTGAGGTGCAGGAAGCGATGCTGGATCTGCGCCGCTTCCTGTTTGCCAATGTATACCGGAATCCGGAGGCGAAGGGGGAGGAAGGCAAGGCAAAGCGGATGATCCGGCAGCTGTTCGAATATTATAACGAGAATTATGAAATGCTGCCCAGGAAGTTTGTGTGCCAGGTGGAGGCGAAAGAAGAAGACCGGGATCGGATCATCTGTGATTATATCGCAGGGATGTCCGATTATTATTGCTGTGCCAGGTTCCGGGAATTTTTTGTACCCCAGGCATGGGAGGTGGATGGATACTGATGCCGTATTATTCTGACGAAGTGGTCGAAGAAATCCAATCAAGAAGCGATATCCTGGATGTCATCGGTTCTGTGGTGCATTTGAAGCGTTCCGGGAATACCTATTTTGGCTTATGCCCATTCCATAATGAAAAGACGCCTTCTTTTTCGGTGACGCCGGGAAAGCAGATGTTCTATTGTTTCGGATGCGGGAAGGGTGGGGATGTTTTTCGATTCCTGATGGAATATGAACACCTGACTTATCCTGAGAGCATTGAGCGGCTGGCACAGCGTTACAATGTCCCGCTGCCGGAAACTTCTTATTCCGGAGAGGAGAAGCAGCGGCATACGAAGAAGCAGAAGCTGCTGGAGATCAATAAAGAAGCGGCAAAGTACTATTACAGGCTGCTGCGCAGTGAGCGCGGGAAGCGTGCCTGGGCCTATTTCAAAGGAAGGGAGCTATCCGATGAAACGATGAAGCAATTCGGGCTGGGCTGCTGTGAAAACCACCGGGATGATCTGTACCGTTATATGAAAAGCCGGGGTTATGAAGACGGGATCCTGCGGGAGTGCGGGCTGTTTGTTTATACGGCAGACGGCAGGGCGCGGGACAAGTTCTGGGATCGTGCGATGTTCCCGATTATGGATCCGAACGGAAAGGTCATTGCGTTTGGCGGGCGGGTGATGGGCGAAGGGGAGCCGAAGTACTTGAATTCTCCTGAGACCGATATCTTTTACAAGAGCCGCACGCTCTACGGGCTGCATCTGGCGAAGCGGACCAGGCGGGATTATTTTATCCTTTGTGAAGGGTATATGGATGTCATCGCCCTGCACCAGGCAGGGTTCGATTGTGCGGTTGCAAGCCTTGGTACGGCTTTTACTGAAGGACACGCGGGGATCATTCGCCGTTATAAAAAGCAGGTTTATCTTTGCTTTGATAGTGACGGGGCGGGGATCCGTGCAGCGGAGCGTGCCCGGCCGATTTTCCAGGAGGCAGGGATTGCTGCCAAGGTCATCCATCTTTCGCCGCATAAGGATCCGGATGAGTTTATTAAGGCTTTGGGACGGGATGCGTTTGAACAGCGGATCGAAGAAGCGGAGAATGCGTTCCTGTTCCATATCCAGCTCCTTTCCGAAAAGTTCGATCTTTCGGATCCGGCAGAAAAAACCGCGTTCCAGAACCAGGTGGCACAGGAATTGCTGGGATTTGCGGAGGAAAACGAGCGGGACAATTACCTGGAGGCGGTATGCCGGCGGTTTTCCATTGCTATGGAGATGATGCGGCGTCTTCTGGCAAAGCGTGCGATGGACGGGCATCTGGAAACGGCAAAAAAGCTGCGGGACAAAGGTTATAATGTGGAAGGGAAACAGGCACTGCGCCGGACGCCGGCAGAAGGGAAGGCACAGCGGATGCTGCTGACCTGGCTGTCTGAGGAGCCGCAGTTTTATGAACAGGCAGCGGCGCTGCTTTCCGAAGATGATTTCCAGGAAGGGCAGCTGCGGCGGGCAGCG
>CADBTO010000188.1 GCA_902797565.1 uncultured Lachnospiraceae bacterium | reverse complement strand
TCCTCAAAGAAATACCGGAGCATGCTCAGGTTCAGCGTCTTCCCGAAGCGCCGGGGGCGCGTGAAAAGCGTGACCTGCCCGCCAAAATCCAAAAGATCGCGAATCAACAGAGACTTGTCCACGAAAAAGAAATTCCGCGTGATCAGATGTTCGAAATCATCCACGCCGATCGGCATCTTTTTTTTCTTTTTCTTTTGCTGGTCCATAAACACCTTCCTGTCAAGATCTGGACTGGATCTTCTCCAGTACCCGGTTCTTTTCCGTTCCGCTCAGAAGGCGCGGCTGGAAATCATTCCGTGTGCTGCTGCCGGAAATCGAGCAGGGACGAAGCTTCTTCTCCCCGTATCGCACAACTTCCTTCTTCTCCTTGTCCACCACAAATTTCTGCTGGAAAATCATGGTGTCCTTGTCCCTCGGATTGGAGTTCCCGCCAAAGCAGAAGTTCCCCAGCGAATACACGATATACTTTCCTTTGTATTGCTCGATGCCTTGCAATACATGCGGATGATGTCCCAGCACTAGGTCGCTGCCGCTGTCTATCGCTGCCCGGGCAAGGGCTTTTTGCGTATCGTTCGACGCAGCTGCACCCTCGACGCCCCAATGGAAACTGGTGATCACGATCGCCGCCCCCTTGGACCTTGCTGTCCGGATCATTTCTGCCACACCTTCTTTCGTCACAGTTCCCTGCAGGACATTGAAGCCCATCATCGCGATCTTGACACCCTTGATCTTCATGTATGCAATTTTTTCATATCCGCTGTATGTCAGACCTGCGTCCGAAAGTGCCTGTTTCGTATCAGAAAAACCCTGTTCTCCAAAATCATGGGTATGGTTGTTTGCAATATTCACAGCTTCCACACTGGAACTTGTCAAGATGTTTGTATACGTTTTATCGCCTTTGAACGTAAAGCGTTTGTCTGCCCGTGCGGTGCTCGTGGTCAATGTCCCTTCGAAATTCACCAGTGTCAGGTCATCGTTCTGGAAGACATCCCGTACCTTCTCCAGAAAATACGCGCTGCCCCGCTCATTATATTTCTGGACAAACAGCGTATTGTATCTGGAATCCGATCCCAGTGTGCAGTCCCCCGCCGCGCTCAGCTTGATCGTCACCTTCTGCGTCTTCACCTGGGCGAGCGTCGTCTGCTGCACGGTATCCGCCGGCTGGGCGGACTCCGGTTCCTGAACGGAAGCCGCATCCTGTACGGATCCATTCCCCGCGTCCTGCTCCGATGCCACCCGCGCTTCCAGCTGTTTCTTTGACATACCGGGAGGTGCGAAATACATCCCCAGCCCCAGCAGCAAAACCAGGCCGCCCGTCAGCACCCACTTCCATGGCTCGCCCCAGTCTGTCACATACCTTTCCTGAGAATCCTGATTCCCGTATTCCTGATACTCCCTGCCTCGCATATGGCTCTCCTTATTTTTTCAGCTGCTGCTGCAGCTTCTGTGTCACCGATTCCACAATCCCCTGATACACGTCTGTCATCTGGCCCACATCCGGCTCCATGTTCAAAAACTTCTTCATCTCAGGGTTATCACGGTTTTCATAGACCGACGACAGAGCCATGACCGTTTGCGTGACTGCGCCAATATATGCGCCGGCAGAGGCGTCATCCATCGCCGCCGCCGCAAACGCGCCGCGTCCGCCCACTAAAGCGTTGGTAAACGTCGTTATCAGCATAAACGTTACAAACTTCTTCAAACTCCCTTCGAACACTTCCGCTGATCCAAATGCATCATATGCGTCCTTGAAATAGTCGATACACGCATCTGTTTCCATATGTGCCTTCAGTATATCCAGCGTTGCCAGAGACATTTCTTTGATTCCGGCGCCGTAGCTGATTTTTCCGGGAGATCCTATGTCACTGAGACTTCGGGTCTGCTTGACGGTAAGGAGCAGATCAAACGGAACGTTTTCCTCCTTCATCTGGAGTGCCATATCTTTGAACTCTGTCATAATTCCGTCCAGCAATGTCCCGCGCAGCTCCTTAATCGCCTTTGCTGTCTCCATCGAATCGAGCCGCAGGCCAAGTGCCTGCTGTGCTACTGATTCAGCTGTATGCAGATTCGGCCGCTGCAGCTTCTGCTCCTGTGCCTCCTTCAGTGCCTTCTCTTTTTCGATGCGGTATTGCTTGTTTGCTTCAGCCAGCGGACCCGTGTTCCCATCTCCAAACGAAGTCTTAAAACGCGTGACCGCCTGGGGATTCTTCTTCCCACTCAAATCCAGCTTCTTGGGCTTTGCCTTCTGGAGTGCCGAATAGAATGTACTGCCCTCGTATTTCTCAAAAAGCTGTGCCTCCTTGAGCTTCTCCTCTTCCAGCTTCTCCTTCAGCTGCTGCATCACATTCGGAAGCAGCATCGTACC
>CADBTO010000187.1 GCA_902797565.1 uncultured Lachnospiraceae bacterium | reverse complement strand
GACTTTTCTACTTTAATATTTAATTTCATCATGGAAGTACTCCTTTATATATGACACCTCATACTGCCGACTCCGCAATCCGTGCAAGTTCCTGTATATCGATCTGCCTGCGCCTGCCTTCCGCTTCCGCCTTCTGGGCGATTGCGGCAGCAAGGACCGCGTCCTGCAGGCCTTCCCCGCCTGCCTGGGACATCAGCCGCTTCGCAGCAAGCCTGCGTTCATAACGGCCTGCCACACCGCCGATCGGACGTGCGCCCCGCGGCGGCGGAATCTGCTTCGTGGGCACCACATAGGCCTCCTGTATGTCCTGTATCTCCTGTATGTCCTGCATTTCCTGCACTGTGCCTTCGTCCTGACCCATCTTTTGCCCTCCTGATCCCTGGCTTCATCTTCTTCTCATTCAAATGATACAAATTATGCTTCAAACTGCAGCATGGGGCCAAGGCCGGTCAGCTGGAAGATTTCGATAATCTGCGGCCTGGCTTTCCGCAGCACCAGTGACCCGCCCTTCTTCTTCATCGCCTTGAACGTCATGATGACCAGACGGATCCCCGCAGAGGACATATATTCCAGCTTCTCCAGGTTAAAAACCAGCTTCTCATACCTTGCCGCCATCTGGGCCAGCAGCTTTTCTGTCTCCGGCGCTGTCTTTGAATCCAGCCTGCCTGCGAAGAAAAGTTCCCCCTCCGCGCCGTTGCTTTTCAGCTTTACTTCCATCGTGTTTTTCTCCCTTCGGCTTTCGTTATCCAATCAGCTTCTTCGCCAGCGCCTTCACGGCGGCATCCCGAAGATGCAGGACAACCTGCGTTTCAGGCGGGTATTTTTCTTCCGCTGCGTATACGGCAAAATGGATCATCTGGAGCAGATGAGAGCCAGCGTCCCTGCCGGACGCAAACAGAAGGATCGGAACCAGTTCCCCTTCGTCGCTGACAGAAATCAGGAACAGCCCCAGCATCTTCCCATCCACCCGGACGCAGCACGACAGATCCAGCTCGAACCAGTCCAGCGGGATCTGCCCAATCTGCCCGCGTTCATCGGAAAGCAGGCCCAAATGCTCATAATACTGGCAATCCCACAGCCCCTCGTAAAACTCATGCACCTCCAGTGCCCCGACAGGCTCTGCTCCGGCCGCCTTTGCCTTCCCGCCTGGCAGGGGCATTGCCAGCACCTGCGCCAGGTCCATCCTGCGCACTTCATCCTCCTGCCCTGCTTCGCGGTGCGCAAGTAAGGCAATTGCCGCTTCCCCGCTGTCCCGATCTTCCGGAAGCCCTGCCTGAGGCTGATAGACCCCTATGCCGGTATGGCGCAGGGAAGCTGTCTGCGTTAAAAGCAGCCTGCTTTCCACCTTCCGCGCGACGGGCTTTTCTGCTCCTGCGTCCTTCTCCATCCCGCCGCTGGTTGCATCCAGGATCTCCTTTGCCAGCTCCAGGTTCCGCTCTCCGGCAAGGATGACCTCCACCCGCGCCGCTGGTCCGTATTTCTGGATGCTTTGTTCCAGGAACGCCTGGAACAGCGCCCGCGCCATCCGTCTGGATGTGGACAGGAGCGCCACCGGATACATGGTTTCCTCCAAGCATGCCACCAGCATCACCGCCAACGGTTTCCCATCCTTTCCCAGCACTACCGTGCTCACATCCAGATCCAGGGCATTCATATTCGTGACGACGGGCAGCATCGGAATGCTCCGCCGGAACTGGACATTCTGCCGCGCCACTACAAGTTCCGAAATGGAACGGCGCACCAGCCCGCCGGGAAGCTGCCGCAGCGGGACGGCATGCGGCACCTTCCCATCATCGCCCGTTTCTTTGAAAAACGGCGATCCCAGCAGCGTCCGCGCATCTGAATGCCATTCTCCAAGGAGGGGCAACTCTTCCTGGAAGCCATGCTCCCGGAAATATCCCTCGTCCCCGGGACAGACTGCCGCCCTTCCATCGACATCGCAGAAATACGCACCGATCCGCGGGATGCCTCCGCCTTCCGCCATCCTCGCAACGCGCTCCAACAGCGCGTCTCCAATCCCCTGCATCCGGTATTCCGGCAGGACATACATCCAGATGATCCACAGCATATCTTCCATCCGCGCACAGATCAAAAGGCCAGCCGGTGTATCTTCCGTCCCGTTTTCCGCTTCTTCGAGCGCGCCTAGGATGAACCCGCCCGCCAGATCTGCCCGCCGCATCATGTGCAGCGGGTCCAGATCCAGAAAATACGCGCGTTCATCATCCTTCAGATGTACGACTTTCATTCCCTGCTCCCCTCTTTCGCTCCTATTGTTCCTCACCCACAACGCTGCGGATCTCTTTCCTGTGCCAGAACAGGTATCCCTTGCCCATGCGCTTGATGATGGACTTCACCTCGGACTGGATGACCGTCCCCATGACATTCAGGAAGTCCTCCGGCTCCTTGTGTTCAAATTCCGCCAGCTGCTTCGGCAGTTCCTCTTCTTTCAACAGCGCAATGCGCCGTGCATGGATCTTTCGCAAAATTTTTATGACAGGATCTGCCTGCCTGGTTTTCGCCTCAAGCTCCTCCTGTGTCTGGTCTGGCATGTCTTTCATCCGCTCCAGGCACTCATCCAGTGCTTTCCGAAGCTGCTGTCCATATTTTTCATCCGCCAGCGATGTCTCAAACTGCTTCATCATTGCCGGGTTGTCCCCGTTCATCGCCAGCTTGGATACCAGTTCGCTATACTCGTCATTTGTCCCCCAGTTCTCCAATTTGACTGCTTCAGAAAGCCCCTCATCCCGCTCCTTGATAAACGCCTGATAGGTCTGCTTCTCCTGCTTTTCCATCTCTTCCTGCGAAGCGCCTTCCTCCTGCATCTTCCGAAGCTTCGCCAGGCACTCCTTGTAATTAGGCACCTCCTTTGTCTTCAAGATTCCATGCACCTTTGCGATCAGATCTTCCATCGGTTTGTAATTGTCCATCATGACCTTATAGCATTCCACATATTCATCCGCCAGCGGCTTCCATTCCACCTCAGGCAGCACTTTCGCGATATTGCTGAACAATTCTTTTTTCAGAGCATCGATCTGTGCCAGCTGTCCCTGGTACACATCCTGGTTCTTCATATTGTAAACCTGCTCTGTAAAATTCTTCATGGACTCGATGGCTCGATCTGCCATTCCTTCGCCCTTTTTCGTTGCATCAAAGCGCTTGTCATAGTACAAAAGCTCAAACTCGGCACGTCCTTCTTCGCTCTGATCCCGCAGCGCCTCAATGAAATCCTCCTCAGAAGAAGGTGCCATCGTAAGCTTCCGATCCTGCTGGAGTTTCTGGAAATTCCCTGAAAATTCATCATCCAGGCTATTGACAAACGACTTCGTCAGATCCGCAAGTTCCGCCTTGCTCGGCTTCAATTCACCCAGCTTCTGGATCTTCTTCTGCAGGTCCGTGATCTGCTTGTTCATCGCTGCCACGGTGTTTTGCAGCCGCAGCTGGCACTGAGAGAAGTTGAAGATTGAGGATGGCAGCTCCAGGCCCAGTTCCTGCGCCTTCATCAGAACCACGCCGATCCGCTGTCCGGAAGATGTTGCGTCTCCATACTTAAATGTATCTTTAATTATTTTTCCCAGCTTGTCCCGCTGTTTCTGATAGAGCTTCTCCATCTGCTTCCCGCCGCGCATCAGCTTGTGGAAGCCATGGCGGAACAGTTCCATATCCCCGATGGAAACCGCAATCAGCATCTTCGTGACATATTCTTTCTGTTCTTCATCCAGCTGCGTGGCATTCCCGAAGTCAATGACGGTTGCGCCATCATCGTCAATCATGATATTCCCAGCATGCAAATCCCCGTGGTAGAACCCCTCCCCAAAGAGCCCTTCCTGCACCCATTTTTCTGACAAGCGGATCAAATGCTTCTGCCGCTTTTGGAGCTGCTCCAGCTGTTTGGACAGCTCGGAACGCACTTCCCTGGCCGCAAGATAATCCTCCTGCTTCAAATCCAGTTCCGGAACCCCGTCTGCATCCCGTACTATGGCCTTAAATTTTGCCTTTACAAATTCCCCCGGGTTCTCCCCTGGGACATCCCGTTCCACCTCAATGTATTTGATATACGGTGCCAGAAGTTCCTCCTGCTTTGCCGTATTTTCTTTCATATACTTATCCACTGTGGTGCCCGGTGCCTTCTCAAGCACCATGGACGTGGTTGTGGGCGCAATCAGGTTGTTCAGCTTCATGGATCGAACCGAATCATACGCCTCTCCCTCATCGCGGGATTTATCATAAATACGCCCTTTCTCAACATTCCGCGCCTCGATCGTCAAATCCAGCTCTTCCTGAATCCGTTCCAGCTGGCCTTCGTAGGTCTTTCTCATCCCGGCATTCGTGCGGGAAGCGCATTCCAAAATCACCGATTTCTCGCGCATCATGCGATTTCGCACATCCGGGCGCAGAAGCTTCACAACCACATCCTTCCCTTCCTCCGGCAGACTTGGCCCATATATCTTGCAGAGGAATGCCTGCCCAACCGATGCCGCGCCGAGCGCCTTCGTGACCTCGATCCGCTTCACCTTTCCATCGGAGCGCTCCACCATCGAAAGCAGCTGTGCCTCCACCACCTCATCCGAAATCGGAAGCAGATTGGACTTGACATCCTCAAATGCCTGCCGCAGCTCATACGGGAATCCATCAATTGGAAGTCCCTGCAGGACTTTCTGGAGCAGCGGCCCGGCTCCTTTGAAGATACCGCTCAGGTAGTTCCCGGCAGCCTTGCGCAGATCTGTTTCCTTGCTGTCCTCATAAAGATCCATCGTCATCGGCTTTGCTTCCCGGATGGCCGAGGCAAACATCGCGCGCTTGTCCATTGCCTGTACCTGCGCAAAATAATTCGTCAGAATCTCCTTGATGAATTTACCCTGACCGGAATCCCCTTTCATTGAATCCTCAATCATCTTGTTCAGCCGATCATTCCCCAGCTTGATCCGCAGTTTCTTCGTGGCCTCGTCAATGCCTTTCTCAAGCGGGCTCGGAATCGGCTCATCATCCTCCGGCTTCTTTTCCACCTTCGAAAACAGCGTGCTCACACAGTCCGTGATCGTTTTTTGGATATCCTGGCCGCCTGCCTCCACTGCAGAATCCATCGTTTGTTCCAGCGTCTTCAGCTTCTCCAGAGTGATCGGCGTTGCCAGCACCATGGCAAGTCCACTCTGGAACTCCTCCATTTTCTCCTGCTCGGTCTTTTCCTTCGGCGCCTCTTCTTCATCCTCCCCGAAAAAGAATGCGAAGGGATTCAGTTTTTTTATGGCATTCCCCGCTTTGTTCATCGTTCCAGCAACTTCATCCGCTGCTTTCTTCACTTCCTGTGCCACAGGAATCAGCTTTGCCATAATATTCTGCCGCACTGTCCGAAGCTTGGAAAGGTCTGCCTCGATCGTCTCGATCTGCTGATCCAAAGCATCGATGGTCAGCTGGTCTTCCTCCTGATCCCGCTGCTTTTCCAGACTCGCAAGCTGCACCTCCAGCACCGAAACCACCTTTGCATCCTCCTCCACTTGCGCTTTGGTTCGGCTCTCTGGAATCGGCAGCCGGTGCAGAAGCGCCTCCAACTTCTCTGGATGCTGCGCAATCTGGGCCACAATGGGAAGATTGTCCAAAAAGAGCCGCTGCATCCGCACGCCCGGCTTCTCCACAGTCCCGTCCGCCTTGTAAGTATCCTTGGAGAAAAACAGGTCCGCAATGAAGTTCTTGATCGCCGCCTCTTCTTTCGTCCACTGTTCCTCCTGCAGCTCGCCCTGCTTTTGTACCTGCTCTTCCTGTTCCTTGGGCGCAAGCTTCACCTTCTCCTGGAGCTTCTCCTTGTTCGCCTCCCGGAAACGGAGCAGCTCCAACGTTTCCTCTCCGTTTATAAGCCGGCTTGTGGCCTTGCCCTCCAGGGTCATCTTTTTCACTTCCTTGAGAACCTTCTGCCCCTCCTGGTTTTCTGCTTTCGATGTCTTCTTCTTTTTCTTCCCTGTGTTCTGCTCCTCCTCAACCATCCAGGTACGCGTGACCTCAATGCTCCCTTCTATTCCCCGGACATAGTCCTGCACTGCAGCCGTATCCATCCGCCCATCCATCACATCGCTTGCCACCTGGCGCAGCTTCGACGTTGACAGGTTGTTGAAGTCGGTCGGCGGCATACCTGTCCGGTTTGCTAATACTTTCAGACACGCGCCCCGAAGCGTCACGGTATCCACTTCATCCAGCTTGACATCCTTGATCCATTCGAGGGACCGGTTTGTAAAGTCCTGCCCGAACAGCTGCTCATTATCGATCATATTCGACTGCATCTGCCGCAGGACGATATCCCGTGTATAGGGCAGATAAATCGGCAAAGCATCCCCAATTGCTACCGAAAGATTTCCGGCCAGATCCTGCTGGATCCGAATCGTGGTACTCGGAAACCGCATCTGCTCTTTGTCCTTCCCTTTGACTTTTACCGTCTTTTTCAGCCGCCGTACCATATCCGGCCCTTTGTATCCTGCCAGACCGCTGTGCAGATACTCCGTATGCGCTCCCTCCGGAAATGCCTTCAGCAAATTGTATAAATAGAACGTCAGGTTCGCGCCATCATCCCCTGCTTTCTTTGCAAATTCCTGGGGCACGGAACGCAGGGAGAGAAGCTTGACAACCTGGAGGGACGTTGCATCCATATACGGCAGCGCCTGGTCCAGCGATTCCGCCCACTTTTTCTGCTGCTCCGGATCCTGCGCCTCTTTCTGCCTCTCCTGCAGCATCATTTCTCCCATGGGAAGCTGCTCCGCCCGCATGAATGCCCCCTCCAGCTTGGAAAGAACCAGAACGTCATAACAGGTGCGCAGATTGTTCAGCTCCTCCCGCATTTCCATCTGCATCTCCATGCTGTCCAGCCGCCCCATCTCATCGAGCATGCGGAGCATCGTATCCCGCACCATCAAATAACGGTCGCTGCGGGTGTGGGTCGTCTTGACATCCAGATAATTCTGGCAGGCATCCACCGCACTCTGGTACATCCCGATCAAATGGTTCACCACACCAGTCGTCAGTGGAGTGTATGGCTTCTGCAGCTCATCCTCCACTGCCAGCACGGCCTTCTTCACATTCTTCATTTCCGGACTGTCTCCAAACGTCTTCTTGCTGTTGACAAGGATATGAGAAAGATTCCTTCCCTGCCGCGTTTCAAGACGCACTTTCTGTTCCTTCGACAATTCGAAGACACTCTCTTCGCTCAGGGCAAAGGAGATCAGGTGCGCATCCTTTTCCACCTGGTCCAGCCCATCCACTTTTTTGTCCACATGCTTTTGCTCATCCAGGTCAAAAACCTGCCGTATCTGCTCATCATTTGCAAACTGATTCAGCTTTTGCTGCATCTTGCCTTTCTCAACAATCTTTCTGCTTTTGGATATTAAATCCGCATACTCGCTTCCCATTGATACGATCTCCTTTGCTTCTAAAATCGTTTATTCTGCACCCGCTTCAAACTGCAGGCGAACTTTTTCATTCAGGAAGTCCTGCATCGCATCCTGAACAGCGCCATATGTGGCAAGATCATTCTTCGCATAGTCCGTTTTTTCCAGAAACACCCCAATCTTTCCGGAGCATAACCCCAGAAAACGAACCACCTTCTTCATCTGGTTCGACCGGTCTTCCTGCAGTTGCTGTTGGTTCCAATCTGAAATGTTTCGGTTCATCTGGTATTCTTCTTCCGCCGTCTTCTCGTCCACATCCGGATCATTCTTCAGCCGGCCATACAGCTCTGCGTAAATCACCGGCAAAACCCTGTCCGTGTTTTCCTTCAGTTCCCCGCCAAGCCCCTGGCTTTCACGGATGATCTCGCGGATCCGCTCTTCTGTCAGGAATTCCACACCTTCTTCCCCAATACGCTCCGTGATGGCATCCAGCATCCCATCTTCCATCTCAAGCGGCACGCCAACCTGGAACATCGTGCCAAAATCAAAATCAGACAGATCCTGTGCATCTATCAAGCATCCGATCATCTGGTTCTTAATCTGCCGAACCACGGTTTCCAGATCCTCAAGCCGCTGCTGGCAGTTTTGCAGATCTTCTCTCGTTTCCTGCATAAATGCCTCATATTCCTCCTGAGACATCTCCGAATCTTCCAGCGAAAGGTTTTTCAGCAGCGCCTCGCTTTCTGCCATACGAATCTGAAGATCCTCTGCCGTCATCAGGGCCAGGAATTTTTCATACGCATCCTCAACCGAAATGCCTTCGCTTCCAACAAGGCTTACCACTGCATCCACAAACGGCAAAATCTCCTGTGTGCCGGCTTCCTGGATCCGATCCAGCATATCCTTCTGCTCTTCCCTGAACCGTTTCTGAATATAGCTTCTGTCCTGCTCCACTTCCTCTATTGCTGCAAGATAGTCCGCATGCATCAGATCGCGGGACTGCTGCTTTCGATCAAAATCCAGCACTTTCGCCTGCATCTGCCAGGCTTGCTGCTTCTGCCTTTCCTGTTCTTCCAGTTCCCGCTCCCGCTGTGCCTTCGCTTCCTGTTCCCGGGCCAGTGCTTCTTCCTCTTCCTGCTCGCGTTCTTTTGCCAGCTGGATCCTTGGCACAAACTCCGTCTGCCAAAGTTCATCCGCCTCCGCTTCTTCAGCCTTTTCTTTCAGTACCTGCCATTCCCTCCGCATTGTCCAGTCGTTTTGCGCTTCGACTAGAAGCCGTTGATACAGCGCCTCCAGATCCTTTCCAAAATCAAATTCCTGTTCCAAAATCCGGGCTTCAAAGGCTTCCTTTCGCTCTTGATACCGCTTTTGTTCTCCTTCCGGAACCCATAAATCCGATGCGTCCTGCTTATATCCCATCCGGATCCGGACTGGATCATTGTAGTATGCGAGTGTCGCTTCCAAACGGCTTCCAATCGACGCAAACAGCTGAAGCGCGGCACGCGCCTGAGACCAGAGCTCTTTTTCGCCCTTCACAACCAGATCGTCCAGATATTCTTCGAACGCACCCATACCCATATTGGCGATAAATCCAGGAAGCCGGACATCCATCGCCTCTGTACGGGGATCCTGATGCAAAAACTCTGAAACACTCCCCAGCTTCAAATCTTTGAGCCTGCAATCCAGAATCCGTCCCACCAGAATTTTCTGTCTTTCGATTGCCGAAGCATGCTTTTTCAAATACCGTTCATAGGACTCTCGATTCGACTGATCCTCCATGTCTTTCTCAAGATAGGCGCGGTCTTCCTCGGAAAGATTCCGTTCCAGGGCCATCTCGCGCACTTTCATCTCCGGATACGGGTTCTCCGGATGCCGGATCTCTCCCCGATAATACTCCTTGAGGGATTCAATGAATGCCCTGATCTCGCTTTTGTCATGCCTTGAAGCAAAGTATGTTTCGTATTCCCAGTTGCTCTTCCGGTATTTTTCCTCGCGCAGCCGATCCGCTTCCTCCTCCTCCACGCGCTGCCGCTCTTCTTCGGAAAGCCCTTGCAGGTACTCCTCCCGCTTCCGCTTTGCTTCCTCTTCTGCCTTCTGCTTCAGATATTCTCTTTCGCGGATCTTTTCCAATTCGCGGTTGAGCCGGTACCGCGCGAAATCTGCGGACAGATCCTTCGGTGCTTTCTGCTCTCCCTCTTTCTTTGCCAGATCCAGCGCATCCGAAAACCCTGCGCCCTTCCTTGCTTCAAACGCCTTCTGCTCTTCCTGGACTGCCTGCTTATGCTGCGCGGCTTCCAGCTCGCTGCGCTTCCTTGCGATTTCCGCTTCAATCGCCCGATCATACTGTGCGGCCCACTCTTTTGCGCGTGCTCGCTTCTCTTCTGCTTTCTGTTCCTGCTCCTTTGCGTCTGCTTCCTGCCTCTTTTGCAGCCGGGACAGCGCGGCTTGTT
>CADBTO010000186.1 GCA_902797565.1 uncultured Lachnospiraceae bacterium | reverse complement strand
TCTTGAATAACAGATATCCCTGAGGATCTGATCGGAATTTTCGATAACCGGAGGACACTTGTCCGGCCTGACCGGAGATATCCTGTCTATCATCGAAGCTATGAGATTGGTATTGGTGATAACCACCTCCTGGGCCTTCTCCTCCCCCAGATACTTAAATTCCTCCAGCATCTCCTCTGTCGTATGCAGATAGAGCGGCGGCTGGCTGTCCGCATCCTTCATCTTCTGCGAAAACTGGATGATCCGCCGGTAGATCTCATCCTCCGGATTCAGAAAATGCACATCACAGGTCGCCACAACCGGCTTCCCCAGCTTCTTCCCCAGATCCACAATGCGCCGTGAAATATTGCAAAGATCTTCCTCACTCTCAATGCCATACTTGCTTGTCCGCAGCATAAACGCATTGTTCCCGTTGGGCTGGATTTCTAGGTAATCATAAAACTGCGCGATCCGCACCACTTCCGCATCATCTTTCCCCATCAGGATCGCCTGATACAGCTCCCCCGCCTCACAGGCAGAGCCAATGATCAGCCCCTCCCGCAAGGAATCCACAAGGCTTTTCGGCAGTTTCGGTTTCTGCCGGAAGTACTGGATATGGGAACGGGATACCAGTTCATACAGATGTACCCGTCCCAAATCGTTCTTCGCAAGCAGGATACAGTGGTTGGGATGGGCTTTGCGGATCGCATTCTCGTCCATACGCCCCGCCTCATTCAGCCCCTCCAGATCCGTAATCCCCCGCTTTTCAAGCATGGCGAGGAATTTCTGGAAGATCAGTGCCGTACACTCCGCATCGTCCACCGCCCTGTGATGGTGTGCTAATACAACATCCAACTCCTTCGCCACAGTATCCAGCTTGAAACGGTTCAGCTGCGGCAGCAGAAAACCTGCCATCGGCACCGTATCCACATAAGTAAATGACCAGTCAATACCCAGACGCTTGCACCACGCACGCACGCAGCCCGTATCAAAATCCGCGTTGTGCGCCACGAGCACCGCATCCCCGCAAAATGCCCGAAAGCGCGGCAAAATCTCCTCAATACCCGGCGCGGAAGCGACCATCTCATCCGTGATCGATGTCAGGTTCACAATCTCAAACGGGATGGGACGGCCGGGATTGATAAACTCTGAAAAACGATCCGTGATCTTCCCATCCTGGAACTTGACCGCGCCAATCTCGATGATCTCGACTTTCGCGGCATTCAGCCCCGTCGTCTCGATGTCAAAGACCACGAACGTATCAGATAAACTCTGTCCCCGTACATCCGTACAGATCCGCTTTGTGTCATCCACAAGATAAATCTCACAGCCATAAATGACTTTGAAATCATCCCCCTTGGAAAGACAGTGCGCTGCGTCTGGAAAGGACTGCACCACGCCATGGTCCGTGATCGCAATTGCCTTGTGCCCCCAGCGTTTGGCAGTGTTAATAATGTCCTTCACATCGGACACCCCGTCCATATCGCTCATCTTCGTATGGCAGTGCAGTTCCACACGTTTCTCCGGTGCGTCATCTTCCCGAAGCACCCGAAAATCCGGAGACTTCATAATGCCCCGGATGGATGTGATCGAAACTTCCTTATCAAAACTGTCAAAAGCAGCATTCCCCAGCAGCTTGACAAAATCCCCTTTCTTAATTTTTGTTTCAAAAACCGCTTTCTGCTCCTGCGTCAGGAATACCTTCCCGGAAATCGTGTCTGAAAAATCCGTAATATGAAAGACCGCGATAAATTTCTCCCCGCGGATCGGCCGATACTCAAGATCCAGTATCTGGCCCCGGATTGCCGTCTCCCCCATATCCCCGGTAATTTCCTCAATCGGGATCGGATCCTCCGGAAACTCCCTGCCATACAGGACATTCGGATTGTTGATCCGCCCCTGGAAGCGTTTCTTCGGGACATCCCGCTGGGCATAGAGCACCCGCTGCTGCGCCATTTCCGGACGATGGAAAAAGCCCTTGCCCCCCTTCTTCTTTTTCTCTTCTTTTTTCGCTTTCCCGCTTCCCCCGGATGCCCCTGCATCCTCCTCAGCCTCCGCATCTTCCTCTTTCACTCTCTGGTTCCGCTGCGAAATCTCCGCAATCCGCTGCGCTATCTTCTCTGCATCCCGCTCCAGATAATCCTGCCTGGTCCGTGCCTTGTATGCAAACCGGATGAATAGTTTCTGCCCGCAACGGTCACAAAAGATTTTGTCCAGTGCACGCAGGACCTCATCTTCCATTTCCCGCGACAAAGCACTGTCCTCCAGCGTCACAAGCAACTCTGCCCCCTGTTCTTCCGAATTTGAGAACGCGAAATCTGCATGATTGACCATCTGAAAAAGAACAGCACTCTGTCCCCGGATCTCTTCCAGAATGCTGTCCTGATAGGTTTCATATAGCCGTTCCGGCGTATACACCGGCGGCAGCGTAAAATGCTCTATGATATGCACCTGGGTCTTCCCGTCCGCAAAATACTTCTCCCGGATGCTGCGCTCCAACCGCCAGATCCGTCTTTTGGGAATCAGGATCCTGCTCTCCAGATAGATCCGCACCAGCCGGTGGTCCCGGCTGGTCCCGATCTTTGTAATCTGCGCATCAGAAAGCCCCGGCGCATATTGCCCTTCTTTTTTCAGTTCTGTAAAAACATCAAAAAAATTTCTCGCTGCCATATGGCCATACTCCCCCTGTCCCTAAAACGTAATCCATCCACAGCGCGGCACAAAAAGCAATCCCTGCACCCGTCTACGAAGCTTCTGCAGCGGCAGCCAGCTCTTCCCGAAGTGCTGGCAGAAGTTCCGCTTCCGGCAGCTTTTTCACAACCTGCCCGTTTTTGATCAGAAGCCCTTCTCCTTTTCCGCCGGCGATGCCAAAATCCGCTTCCCGCGCCTCACCCGGCCCGTTCACCACACAGCCCATGACCGCAATCTTCAGATCCCTGCTTTGCAGACCGGGATACTGCGCTGATACTTCCCGGATCATCTCCTCTGTCTGGTTTGCCAGTCCGATCAGGTCAATCTGCGTCCTGCCGCAGGTGGGGCAGGAAACAACTTCCACGCCGCCTTTCCGCAGCCCCAGTGACTTCAGGATCTGCTTTGCCGCGCGTACTTCTTCAATAGGATCCCCTGTCAGTGATACACGGATGGTATCCCCGATCCCTCGCGAAAGGATCAGGGCAAGCCCCACTGCAGACTTGATATTCCCCCGAATCAGCCCGCCCGCCTCGGTAATCCCCACATGCAGCGGAATGTCCGTTTCCCCGGACAGAATCTCGTGGGCATCTGTACAAAGCAGCACATCTGAGGACTTGATACTGATGACAAGATTCCCATACCCCATCCCTTCGATCATCCGCGCCTTTTCGAGCGCAGACTCGCAAAGCCCTTCCGCCGTGACCCCGCCATATTTTTCCAGCAGTTCCTTTTCCAGCGAACCCGAATTGACGCCCACCCGGATCGGAATCTGCCGCGCCTTCGCACATTCCACGACTTCCCGGACTTTTTCCGCGTCCCCGATATTCCCCGGATTGATGCGGATCTTGTCCGCACCATGCTCCATCGCCGCCAGGGCAAGCCGGTAATCAAAATGGATGTCCGCCACCAGCGGGATATGAATCGCTTCTTTAATTTCCGCCAGCGCCTCTGCCGCGTCCATATCCGGCACCGCGCAGCGGATGATCTCGCAGCCCTCCCGCTCCAGCTCATGTATCTGCGCCACAGTACTGGAAACGTCTGCTGTCTTCGTATTCGTCATCGACTGGATGCGGATCGGATGCTCCCCTCCAATCCACACCGCCCGCTCCCCGGTGCCAATCCGGACTTCACGGGTCTTTTTTCGATTGATCTGCATATTTTCCCCCCTTTCTACCCCACAAACAGCTTCCGGATATCATTCCCCATAATCAGCACCATAAACAGCATCAGGATTGCAAAGCCCGCCACGTTGATCGCGTTCTCCACCTTCTCCGGAAACTTCCTGCGGATGATGCCCTCGATAATAAAGATCAAAAGCCGCCCACCATCCAGTGCCGGAAACGGGATCAAATTCATCACGCCCAGATTGGCAGAAATCAAAATCGCAATCGATACCATGGACATTGCCATCGAAAAAATGCTGACCGCAATGCTCTGGTCATAGGTATCCCCGATGGTCTTGACAATCCCCACCGGTCCAGACATATCATTCAATGAAAGCTTTCCCGTAAAAAGCATCTTCAGGCTCTGCACCACCATATAGACCTGATATCGAATCTCATAACAGGAATACTGCACCACTTCCAGGAAATTCCCCTTCCGGTTCTCGTTTGCGCCAATCACGCCATACAGATAAGAACCCGTCTCCTCGTTCAAGACCGGCTCAACCCGGACATTGGTGATCTGCCCGTCCCGCTTGTATGTCATGGTCACTTCCTGCCCCGGATGGAAGAAACCGTATATCCGGATTTCGTTATAAAAATGCACCCGGTAGCCATTCATCGCAATCACTTCATCCCCTGCCGCAAGCCCCGCCTGTTCCGCCGGAGAATCCGCCATGACGCCTTCCAGCACGGGCGGGTTATAGCCTGTCGCCCCAACCAGAATGAGCGACAGAAAAAATGCCAGGACGAAATTAAAAAACGGTCCTGCAAACACGATCAGGAATTTCTGCCACAAAGGCTTTTTGCTGAACGCACGTTCGTCATCACTTTCTTCATCCTCCCCTTCCATGACACAGGAGCCGCCGAAAGGCAACAACTTGAGGCAATAGGTTGTCTCCCCCTTCGTCACCCCGATGAGCTGGGGCCCCAGTCCCAGCGTAAACTCATTCACCCGTACACCAAAGAACTTGGCCACAGAAAAATGCCCCAATTCATGAAAGCAGATAATCAGGCTGAATATGATCAGCGCAATAATAATCTTCATAAAACTTCCTCCACTGCTTCCGCCACAAAAGCCCTTGCCAGCTGCTCCGTATGCAGGATCTCATCCACACCGGGATTCTGGATAAACTCCACCTCGGACATTGCTTCCATGATCAGTTCAGGAATCCGGGTAAAAGCAATTTTCTCCCCCAGGAACAGCGCCACAGCCGCCTCATTTGCGGCATTATATACAACGGGCACATTTCCTCCCGCCAAAAGCGCGTCAAACGCAAGCTGCAGCCCGAAAAACGTTTCCAAATCCGGATGCTCAAAATGCAGCGCACCGATCGAGAAGAGATCCAGCGGCTCCCCGGACAATTCTCCACGCTCCGGATAACAGAGCGCGTAATGGATTGGCAGCCGCATATCCGGCAGACCCATCTGTGCCATGACCGCGCCATCCGCAAACTCCATAGCACTGTGAATGATACTCTCCGGATGTACAACCACCTGGATCCGGTTCGGCAGCACATCAAAGAGCCACCGCGCTTCCATGACTTCCAGCCCCTTGTTCACCATCGTAGCAGAATCTATCGTGATCTTCCTGCCCATATTCCAGTTCGGATGCTTCAAAGCGTCTGCCACCTTCACCTGTTCCAGTTCCTCATAGCTTTTCCCACGGAACGGGCCGCCCGAAGCAGTCAGCAAAATCCGCTTGATATCCGCATCTGCATTCCCCTGAAGGCACTGGAAGATCGCAGAGTGCTCCGAATCCACCGGCAGGATTTTCACACCCTTCTCCCTTGCCATCGGCTGTATAATATGCCCTGCGCAAACCATCGTTTCCTTGTTCGCAAGGGCAATATCCGAACCTTTCTCTATCGCCGCGATTGTCGGACGGATTCCCACCATCCCCACAACTGCAGTCAAGACGATGTCCGCCCCCATCTGTGCCGCTGCCAGCAGACCATCCATTCCATAGGATACTTCCAGATCCCAGTCTGCAAATTCCTCCGCCAGCGTTTTCGCATCCCCTGCGTCCTCCACAGACACGAACTTCGGATGAAATTTCCGGATCTGTTCCCCCAAAAGCCGGATATTCTTCCCACAGGACAAAGACAGCACCTGAAAACTCCCTGCCATCTCCTCGATCACAGAAAGTGCCTGCGTACCGATCGAACCGGTACTGCCCAATATTGATATCGTTTTCATCATCCTAAAAACTCCTCTTTTTCTCCCACGCTTTCTCCCGAAGTTGTGTATTTATCTTTCATACCACGGCTTCAAACAATACTTTCCCGTCAATCTCCACCCGCTCCACGCCCGGCACCTTCTTCCGGTTGAAATTAAAGCTGACCATATAGCCCGTGTCCAGCCCGAAATGGTCCAGGTAGCCTTTGATCTGCTCCTCCCCCTTTTCATTATA
>CADBTO010000185.1 GCA_902797565.1 uncultured Lachnospiraceae bacterium | reverse complement strand
GGAAGTGGTGGAGCGCGAGGTGGACGGTTTTCTGTATCTTTATGATCGGGATGGGATCCGGGTGCCGGAGCCTGCGGCGTTCCTTTCCGCTCCGTCTTACCAGATCAGGGTGGACATCCGGCAGTGCGTGGTAACGATTCTGGCGAAGGAGAAAGGCAGCAGGCGCTATGCGTATCCTGTGAAAGCATTTGTCTGCTCGCCGAATGCGGATACAGAAACCGGAAAGTGGCGGCTGGGGGAGAAATACCGCTATCGGGATCTGTATTATGGGAGTTACAGCCAATGGGCGGCCAGGATTCACGACGACATCCTCTTCCATACCGTGCCATACAGCAGGCAGGAGGATAACGCGTCCCTCGATGTATCAGAATACAATAAGCTTGGTACGCCTGCGTCTCACGGGTGCATTCGCCTGCAATGCCAGGCGGCCAAATGGATTTATGACCATGTGCCGGTGGGAAGCCAGGTGGTAGTTTTTAAGGGTGACGAGCCGCAGCCGTTGGGTGTGTCGGAAGTGGAACCATTGCCGGCGTGGCATACCTGGGATCCGACGGATGTGACAGCGCGGCATCTGTGTGAGAAAAATGGCTGTCATGGAAAATAAGAAAACAAAACAAAATGGTTGATAAATGGATCAATGAATAGATGTGCAAACCAGAATGTCCGGTTCGTGGAAATTCTGGTTTTTTTCGCTGTTTTTTTCTTTGTGACCTTTACTATAGGAAAGAATTCAGTTATAATATAAGACAACTATACCCATGAAAGCAAAGACTTCCTGGCAAACGGATTTGCCGGGGAAATGGGGGAGAATAAGAACAGGGAGGTTGGCTTATGAAGAAAAAAATGCTGGTACTGCTTCTTGCAGCAGCACTTACAGTACAAATGACGGCGCCGACAACCGTATGTGCGGGGAATGATGGCACCGGGCAGACGAATGGAACAGATGGAAACGGAACGAGTGGGACAGACGGAAACGGAACGAGCGGGACGAGCGGAACGGACGGAAGCGGGACGAGCGGAAGCGAAGCAGGCGGAAGCGGAACGAGTGGAAGCGAAGCAGGCGGAAGCGGGACGAGCGGGACGGACGGAACTGGGACGAGCGGGACGGACGGAAGCGGAACGGACGGGAGTGAAACAGGCGGAAGCGGAACGAGTGGAACGGACGGAACCGATGAAAATACGAATACCAATGAAGATTCGGAGATTTCGGACGGGGATACTGTGTCTGCAAATGGCTGGAGCGGAACGGTCAGTGGAAGTAAGGTGACACTTTCCGGGTACACGGGAACGGATACCGATGTGAAGATTCCTTCGAATATTAACGGGAAGGTGGTTACGGCAATCGGGGCCAGGGTATTCCAGAACAATACGAAGGTCACGAAAGTGAAGATTCCGGATAGCATCATAAACATCGGGGAAGGTGCATTTGAAGGAGCAACGGCGCTTGAGGAAGTGAAGATTCCTACGGGTGTTAGTCAGGTTGGCACGCGCGCATTTGCAGGATGTACGGGGCTTCAGAAACTGACGGTCGGAAAAAACGTGGATCTGGGGATTCGTGCGTTTGCGGACTGCACCGCACTTTCGAACGTAACCCTGGGCAACAATGTGGATCTGGACGAGGAAGTGTTTGCCGGGGATGCGAAACTGTCCAAAGTGAAGTTCGGCATCTACGGGAACCGGAAGAGTAACAGTTTTGATCCGATCACGTTCAAAGACCGGCAGAGCGGAAGCGAGAATATCCTCGGTGAAAATGTTCAGTGTACGGTGTATCTGGGGGACGGGTTGGTTCGGCTGACCGGTACAGGCGATACAAAGAATTTTGATGAACAGTATGCAGGGGTGATGCCCTGGGATGGTTTTTCGACCGGGATCAGCCGGATTGAGATTGCGGAT
This sequence comes from uncultured Lachnospiraceae bacterium, assembly GCA_902797565.1. GTDB lineage: Bacteria > Bacillota > Clostridia > Lachnospirales > Lachnospiraceae > Weimeria. The sequence continues at coordinate 2,147 of CADBTO010000185.1, read as the reverse complement.
GGCATCACGGGCATCGGGAATTACCTGTTTCAGAATATGCAGAATGTGGTTGCGGTAAACATTCCCGACAGCGTGAAAAAGATCGGGAAATGCGCATTTAAGAATTGTATGCAGAAATCGAATTCATTGGTATACGAGTCTTATCTGGAAATGCCGGAATCATTGGAATCCATCGGGGAACAGGCTTTTTCCGGGTGCACCTTGCTGAAAGAGATCCTGTTCCAAGGAAATGCCCCGACATTGGGAGATAAATTCCTGGATGAAGCGAAAACTTCGGCAAGTGCCGTGGATCTCTATTATCTGAAATCAAAAAGCGGCTGGACAAAGGATCTGATGAAGCGGTTTTCCACGCATAACTGGATGCCCTGGTACGATACGCTTCAATCCCGTGATATTGTGCTTCTGATTGACTGCTCCGGCAGTATGGAAGAGAAAATGGACGCGGTCAAAAAAGCGGCACTTTCCTATGTGGATGCAGTCGGGGGGCGTATGAACAATACGAAGATTGCGGTTGTGGGATACAACAGCGATGTTCGAAGACGTGAACCGAAACTGGAATACAACAAGGGGGAGGCCCAAAGCGAGATCGTCAGTCTGTATGCGGATGGCGGGACGGAGTACCTGCCTGCATTAGAAAGTGCAAGCAGTTTGCTGAAGGCGTCCACGGCAAAGCAGAAATATGTCATTATGTTCTCGGATGGAGAGCCAAACGATGACGAAGCGAAGATCGAGGCGAAAGCAAAGGAGATCAAGGAGATTGCCAGCGGAGACGGCAAGGCACAGATCTTTGGCGTGGGCCTGGCGGATGACGCAGAAGGCGCTGCAGTTCTGAAGAAAATTGCTGGAGAGAACCAGTACTTTGAGGCAGAGGATGTGGACGACCTGGAGGACGTCTTCCAGAAGCTGATCGACCAGACGAAGCGGGAAGCAGGAGATCCTGTGACGGGCCAAAGCATCGAGGTCCAGTTCATGATGAATGACGGGACGGACAAGGCGTACACCACGCAGGTTTTCCGGAGCGGGAAGAAGATCACGGAACCGGCAGCGCCGACGCGGGAAGGATATACGTTCGCGGGCTGGTATGCTTCCAAAAAGGGGAGCGGATATGATTTCTTCAATGAAATTAACACGCCGAATCGTGAGACGAAGACCGGGGCGCTGAAGCTTTACGCGAAGTGGACGAAGAACCTGTCCGATGATGTATGGGGCTTTTTGAACACGGATACGGTATTTTCTGCCAATACAAAAGCAGAGGATAATGATTACGAGATCAGTGCCGGGGATTATGCGGCATTGAAAAAAGGCCTGAAGGCGGGGGATCTTGCCGCGGTAAAATGGGCAAAGGAGGAGTCTTGGGGCGGATCAAGCTTTGGTATGTCTTCTGCAGTGGTGCTGAACAAGAGCAGGAAAATGGATATTTCAAAGTTTGATGGCCAGTATCCGACGGTGCGCTCCGCACAGCTTGCGGCAAACAAGGAAGGCGATTCGGACGTTGGCGCGATCGAGAGCATGATCAATTTCTATACGCTCCGCCAGGTGGTCGGGAAGATCTATGACAAGGCGTTTGATTATGACGGGAAGGATGAGTCCAAAAACCTGCAGGCGCTCATCGCGAAGGTGAAGGACAGCAAAGAACCGTTCGTGCTGTTGACGGCGCAGTGGAAAGGCGGGGTATGGCAGGGCTGCCATACTGCAGTAGGATACGATTTCACGAAAAAGAGTGACACCAGCTATTCCTTCCAGGTATATGACAGTGCTATGGGACCGGATAAGGTGTATACAGTGGATGTGACAAGCAGCAACGGCACCTGGACGGCGCGGTGCGATGCATGGGAGGCGGCTTGGAGGCCGACTGCGGATGACATCTTCTTCCTGGGCGCGCTGACAGCAGAAGATCTGGAACAAGAGCAGATTCTTGCCGCGCCAGAAACTGACACGGGTAAAGTACTCAAGGCGGCGTACCTGGGAGATGCGGACGTTGCCGCGTATGCGCTGGTGACGAATTATGCGTCATTTACGATTACCAAAGGCACGGATACCGCGACCATCGAAAATGGAGTGAAAAAGAGCGGAACGCTGGCTGTGACGGCGTATGGGAATACCAGCGAGGTGGGACGCGAGGCAAAGTATCGTTTCGAACTGCCGGT
>CADBTO010000184.1 GCA_902797565.1 uncultured Lachnospiraceae bacterium | reverse complement strand
TTCAGAAAAGCGCGGGGGACAGAAAGCCGTCCCTCGAAAAAAGAGGGGGGCATCCGCTCCCCTTTTTTCTTAAAACTTCAAATTAAAGCTTCAATGCCTCCGCTTTCTCAAACTGCTTCCCTTTCCCCATATCAAAGGACAGGATTCCCGCTTCATTCACATAATAAAACGTCTGCCCGATATACAGCCCGCGTGCACTTTGCACCAGTTCTTCATCCTTGATCTTTTGCGCAAGGCGTTGTACAAATTTCCCATTCTCATAAGAATACACATAATACGCATTCACTTCTTCGGATTGCTCAGACTCATAATATTCCGTATCGGAATGCGCCGCGAAACCGATCAGGTTCTTCTCCGGATCCATCAGGATGCTGCGGTAATTCTCCAGCCCGGGAACATCATCCATATGCCAGCCCTTGTCCTCATCTTTCGGAATCTCCGTCGCCCGGATAATGATCGTGCTCTCCTCCCGAAGTTCCATTGGATCAGAAATATCAAACATGGAAAGCTTGATCCCCAGCTGTTCCGAAGTTTCCTCATCCGTGTCATACCCGATCCCAAGGAGATGCGTATCATCCCAGAAATGCAGGTAATCCGAGAAGCCCGGTATTTCCAGCTGCCCCAGCATTTTGGGATTCCGGGGATCCGAAAGGTCGATTGCAAACAGCGGGTCGTGGTTCTCAAACGTCACAAGATACAGCATCTTGTCAAGGAATCGTGCACTCTTGATCTCCTCCCCTTTCGCAATCCCCGTCAGCTTGCCGATACGCTCCATCGAACGGTCAAAGATATACAGGCCGTTCGTATTCCCTGAAAACCCATAACTTGTCGTTGCCACCCGGATATTTCCCTCGCTGTCCTCGTCAATCGAGAAGCTGCTCTCAATCGTGCCCGGAACCACGCCGATGCCTTCCGGCCGGAAGATCCCGTCCTCACAGGAGAAGCGCAGCAGGTTTGTTTTCTCGCGGTCCCCGCTGTAATCCTGGACCTGCAGGATGATTGCATCAGCCGTGACATAGACATCCGCTGCCGAAGAATAGATGACCTTCGTATCGATCTTCTGCATCGTGCCCGCGCTTCCCTGCTCCTGCCCAGCTGACTGCCCCTGCCCAGCTTCCTGTTCCTGCCCGGCTGCCGGTTCCAGCGCAACCGACGTCATCGTAAAGGTGGTATACTGGTATGCAAGGCTCTGCGGCAGGTAGACATCCGCTGCCTTCGGCTTTTCCTTGTCAATCCGCGGGACATCTCCTCCATGATACCATGTAAAGAGATACAGCTGGTCTCCGGAAATCCTCGAAGACTGGTACGAACCCTCTACAGAAAAGCTGCCGGTCTGCTTCGGATGCTCCGGGTCGGAAATATCATAACACACCGCCGTTGTCCTGTAAGAATCATACAGCGCATAATACCCCGTATCCACCAGCGCATCATCCTCCCCGTCCGCCGCCTGAAGCTGCGTGTCATACACATTCCCGACAAAGACCAGGCGCTTTCCTTCTGCCCCTTCCCGGATATACATATCACAAAGCTGACTGTCATCCCCGGAAAACTCCGGTGAAAATTTCGCGGCGAGGGTGAGCTTTGTTCCATCTGCCCCCACAATCCGTGCTTCCCCATCCATATTATAACTATAAATGTACTGGCCATCGGTCTTGACGACATCCCCTTCGTCAATCCCCATCTCGCGCAGGTTCGTCGTGGAATAATCCGACTGGGCATCCGCTTTGTCCGCAGTCTTTGCCGTCCGCGCCCCGCTTTTCATATACTGCAGCGGCTTGGACGCATGCGCTTCCCCACTGGCAGAATCGGACGCAGAACCATTTGTCCCGCCATTGGCAGAACCCTCTGCCATATCCGCCATCTCGGCCTCTTCTACTTCTTCATAAACAACGTCCCCATCCAGCCACTGCTGCTCCTGCTCCTCTTCCCGCGCCAGCATCAGCTCCTTCTGGATCTCGGCATAGCTTTTCGCTTCCCGGAAATAACCCTTGAACGCTTTTTGCACATCCGCCTTTGAAGACGATGACGCTGTGCGCACGGCTGAGCCGTCCGTACTTTCCGATCCCGCTTCCTGCTGCAGCAAATCCCAGCCGCCTGTCTGCCGAAGTCCCGCCGGAACCGCCAGGAGGCCCAGCGACGCAGCCAAAACGGCCGCTGTCCAAAATACCGGCTTCCATCGTTTTCTCATAGACTGTCCCTCCTTGCGTGCTGACCCGCTGCCCTTCTGAAATCTTCTGGCGGTTCCCGCCCCGGTTCCATCCCGAAGCCGTTCAGTTTCTCCCGACCCGACGCTATCCCGAAAACGTCCCGTTTCTCCCGACCCGACATGATTCTGATACCGCCCAACGTTTTCCGGTTCGATGCCCTCCAGCAGCCGCCCGATATTCTCCGGCAAAAGCCTTTCCGGAACCCTGGTGCCTTCCGCAGCATCAAGCACCGCCTCCAGCTTTTCCAGCGTGGCGGCATCCCGCTCCTGTTCCGGCGCTGCTTGCCCGGCCGTTCCGCTCTCCGGCGCTGCTTGCTCTGGCATTTCGCGCGCCGAATCCCGATCAAATGGCCTCGCTTTCTTTTCTGATATATTCATGTGCATTACCCTCTTCATCCTGCAGCGCGCGCAGCCTTCGCCCCGTTTCTGCCCGCTGCGCCCCGCGCGTCCGCACGCCTACGCGATATACGCACGCAATTTCCCAATCGCACGCCGAATCTTCGAACGAACCGTTGAATGGTTCATTTGCAGCGCCTCAGCAACCTCCCTGCTGCCATAACCGGAGTACAGGTACATCCCCAGGATCTCCCGTTCCTCCTCCGACAGGCAGGACAACATCTGTTCCATCGCGATCTTCTCCACAACCCCTTCCGGGGACTGCCCGTCATCCGCCGGGAGCTCCAGCAGAATCTCTTCCGCGTCTGCGCCTGCCCCGGACACTTCGTCCCGTTCATAACGTTTTCGCAGGACGGCATAACATTTCCGGGACAGGATCGCAAAGATCCAGCCTTTGAAATGCGCCGGAGACTGCAGCTGACGGATCTGCCGGTAGGCATCCACGACCGCCTCAGACACAGCATCCTCTGCATCCTGCCGCCTGCCCAGACGAAACAGCGCCATCCGGTACAATGCTTCATAAACCTCTGCATATAACTGCGCAAACGCGTCTTTGTCACCCTGCCTCGCCCGCTCCACGACCTCTGCCGCCGGCGCTGTATCTGCGAGGCGCTCCTTATACTTGTCCATACTCTCTTCCCAAAAAGCTTTTTGCTTAACCTTTACATCATAATAGTGTGCCAAACAAACGGATTTGTTGCATAAAATAAAAGAAATATCGAGCCGGAAAATGAAAACCAGCCCGTCGCATAGAAAAAAGGAGGGAAAAATCCCTCCTACCAGCAATCTGTCCAGGCCGCCGCGACGCGTCCCGCGCCCATTCCATCCAGCAAAAGCCGCTGCTTCCCTGCAATTTCTTTCCGTTTTTCAAAATCTGCCGCAAGTTCCTTTGCCGCCGAAACGAGTTTCTCCGGGAGCGCTTCGCCCAGCTCCCGGATATCCCCGGCATACTGCAGGACACCCTCCCGCTCAAACATCAGGGCACCGCCCAGCTGGTTGTCCGCCAGCACATAGGTTATCCCCGGCGTCTGCGTGGCGCAAAGTTCATAAAGCGTACTGCCGGACGCAGACACGGCAAGGTCGCAGCGCTGCATCAGCTGCGCCATCTTCTGGACATTCTGGTGTACGACCAGATTCGGACAATCCGCCGCCAAGGCACAAATCGCCTCCGCGTCCCGGTTCATCTTCCCGACTACCAGATGGTAAACCAGCCCCTCTGTGCCTGCCGCCGCAAGCTTTTGTGCCAGCTTCAGGCACACATGGAAGGAATCCGCCCCGCCCGTGGACACCAGGACATCCGCTGCCTGCTCCCGGACAACGCGCTGCGGCAGCCCCGCAAACTCCGCACGCAGCGGAATATATCGGCCGCCCAGCAGAAGCCTTGGACAGGGCCGTCCCGCCTCGCGGTACATCTGCTCATAACGTTCCTGCAGTACTTCTGCACCAATACCGTAACACAGGAGTCCATCTACCGGATACGCAAACTCCTGCATATCATCTATGAAACAAATCCGAAAATCGGCAGCACCAACTGTCGCATCTGCGGCACCAACCGCATCTGCTGTACCAACCGCATCTTCCGCAGCCGAAGCGCCTGCCGCACGCGCAGCATCCATCGCCTCAGAAAACACCTGCCGCAGACCCTCAAAATATGCTTCTGTCGTAAAATAGGAATCCACCACCACGCAGACCGGCCCGTCCTTCACCAGATCCGGCCGCTGCGCCAAAAGTTTTTCCAGTGCAGGCAGCTCCGCTTCCATTTGTTGCGAATCGCTGTCCAGGATATGGGCCTGCATGCCACGGCTTTGAATCGTATCGGCAAAGCCATCGTCCGCGCAGAGAAAACACACAGGAATCCCCCGCGCCATGGCCGCATCCGCGATCGACAGGCAGCGCATCACATGCCCGGAGCCAATTACCGCATTCCCGTCTGCCCGAAAAATCAATCGCATGGCTCTACAAACCTCCTCTGGAATGCCTCGCTGTCTTCCGCCGTCCCATAACGCACCTGTGCCAGATCTTCCCTGGAAACCACCTTGCAGCCCAGTTCCTCCAGCGATGCCACCGTGGCAAGGAAGTGGTCTGCCTCCTTCTCACCGGGCACATCCTTGGGCAGGATGGCAATATTTTCCGGCATAACGCCCGCCAAATCCAGTCCGCCCGCCACCATCTCAATGATGTCATCATCCAAAAACTGGTCCCCGGAGAACGGGAAGACCATCCGGAAATCCGGATTCCCAAAATCATTCCAGCGCCTGCAATTCCGTGCGGCCTCCACGAAGCAGTACTCCGTAATCTTTCCGGACAGCCCCAGATAATCCGCCAGGGGCATGAAGCGCCGCTCCTCCATCTTCCCGAATTTCGCGGAATCCCAGACAATATGCACCAGCGCACCGCTGCAGGTATCATCCGGCTCCGGTTTTTCAAACATCGGGCTGTACATCGTGCCGAATGACACGCAGCCCCCTTCCACTGCCTGCCGCAGCTCTTTTTCCAGCCCCGGTTTCTTGTGTGCCCGATCCGGCCGCGGCACCCTGGCAAAGCCGCCCTGGTATGCCACGCAGGAACCTCCGCCTTTTTTCTTCGCCTGTTCGAGCGCAGATGTGGCAAAGCGGACCAGTTCATCCCCCTTGCCGGAATGTCCCGGGAAATGTACAATGCCAATCGACGCCGTACAGCTGTATGTCTCTTCCCCGATCTGCCAGGCATTCTCAAAGCGCTGTAAAATGGACTCCGCCAGCGCTTCCGCCTGATCCTCGCCGGAATAGGGCACTAATACAGAAAACTTGTCGCCGCCAATCCGGTAGCACTGCGCCCTTCCAGCCGCCAGTTCCAGCACCGCATCCGAAGCCTGCACAAGCAGTTCATCTCCCTTGATATGCCCCAGAATATCGCTGAGGTCATTAAAATGATCCAGATCCAGCAGCAGGAGCGTCCCCTGCCCTCCGGCCCGCGCCGCGTCCCGGATGCTCTTTTCCAGATCCCGGTGGAAACGCCGCCGGTTGTACAGCCCTGTCAGGGGATCGATATCCGCCTGCTCCGCAAGCTTCCGTTTGTAATTCTTCTGCTTGGAAATATCCACCAG
>CADBTO010000183.1 GCA_902797565.1 uncultured Lachnospiraceae bacterium | reverse complement strand
CTGGCGGCGGTCATTGCGGGCGTGGTTCTTTCCGGTATCCTCGCAAGTACGATGTCCACTTCGGATTCCCAGCTTTTGGCGGCGTCTTCATCGGTGTCCAATGACATTCTGGTCCGCTTCTTCAAATTGAAGGTTGACCCGAAAAACCAGCTTTTGATTTCGCGGATTTCACTTCTGGCGATCGCTGTGGTAGGTGTTGCACTTGCCTGGGATTCGAATAGTTCGGTCTTTCAGATTGTATCGTTTGCATGGGCTGGCTTTGGTGCATCGTTTGGGCCGGTGGTGCTTTTGTCTTTGTTCTGGAAACGTTCAAATCGTTTTGGCGCGATAGCTGGTATGGTCAGCGGCGGCGTGATGATCTTTGTGTGGAAATTCCTGGTGCGTCCGATGGGAGGGGCATGGAACATCTATGAACTGCTGCCCGCGTTTGTGCTGGCATTGGTTGTCAATGTGGTTGTGAGCCTTTGTACGCCTGCGCCGGAACAGGAAATTGTAGATTGTTTTGAGAAAGTGGCTTGATGGAGCAGATATGGGCGATTGGGACGAGCTTGAGGAAAAACTGCAGGACAGGTTTCAGCGGAAGGATGAACATGAGGGGATGCCTGGCAATGAGCGTGCAAAACATTTTCTGCACAGCCTGCTGCCGGTCACGGTGTTCATGGGGCTGCAGCTTTGGGCAGCAGTTGTTGCGGGACAGCTGTATGTGGTGTACTGTGCGCTGCAATACGGTGGAAGAGAGATTGGCAGCCTGTCGGATTTCCTGGGCAGGCTGCAGACTGACCTCCATGAAACGGGCTTTTTGCTGATGGTGCTTCTGGTGGAATCTGTGGCGAATTTCCTGTTCTTCCTGGTCTGGTATGGCAGGCGCAGGAAGGATCTGGGGCACGCGGGTTCGGGAACACGGGGATATGCCCGTGGGCGTCTGGCATTTGGGTTGATCCTGCTTGTTGTCAGCGGGCAGGTGGCGTTCCATTATGTGGCGGAGGCAGCAGGGCGTTTGTTCCCGATGGAACTTGCCAGGATGGTATACAGCCAGAAGCAGCTGGGGCTGTCGATGGATGAACCGGTGCTGTTGTCACTTCTGGCGGTATTCTTTCTGGGGCCGGTTGCGGAGGAACTGGTGTTCCGGGGGCTGACCTTTGGTTTTGCACGGCGCGGGTTGTCTTTTGCCGGTGCCAATGTGGTTCAGGCGCTTCTCTTTGCGGGAGCGCACATGAATATGGTCCAGGCAAGCTATGCGTTTTTCATGGGCCTGGTTTTTGGACTTGTGATGGAACGGTCCAAAAACATCCTGCTTCCGATTATGCTGCATGTGGGCTTCAATGCCCTGGGGGGTGTAACTCCGCTGCTTGTCGCTGCTGTTCCGGACAGTCCGGCGGGAACCTACCTGGCGTGCTGCAGTTCGATGATGCTGGTATACATTGCGACCAATCTGATACTGGATGCGATTCCAGAGCCGTCTCAAGAGGGAGAGGGCGCAGGTGCCGGGCTATAAAGATTTTACTGGGAACTGCCGATATCATAAATATTATGGTTTGCTGGTTTGAAGGCAGATCTTTATACTTGTTTTGATATCAGATGAAAAAGGAGCAGTGCGTATGATCATTACAGGCGGCACATTTGAAACAAGCAGCAGGACGGAGAGGCGGGAGAGCAGGCGGACTGCCGTGTCTTCCCAGCGGCTTGTCCGCACGAGCGGAGGGCAGGGGGGTGGAGACGGCCGGGATAATTTTCTGGGTATCCTGAATGAAACGTATTCGAAAAGCGGGCGGGAAGCGTCGATGGACTATGCCAGCTATGCGAATTATTCGAAAAACGGGAAGCTTACGGAAGGGTCGGAAGAGATTGCAGGCGGAATTGCCTGGAGGGACAGCGGAAGTTCCAGCCAGAGCCAGGTGCATGAGAACCAGTCAGTTTCAATGGAGGAACTGCCGTTGTCTACGCAGCTGAAACTGCAGATCGAGTCCGTCCGGTATCTGTTCCAGTTATTTTTTGGTGCAGGCCGGGGCGGGCCAATGAACCGTTTTTCGATGACTGTGGATGCAAAAGGGAACATCCTTTCGAATGGGAATCTTGCACCAGGGAACCTTGCGTCCGGCCGATATGGGGGCGGGAGCGGCTTTGCAGTATTTCCTGCGCAGGCCCATTATGCGGGCAGTATCCAGGGGGGGCGGAGCACCTTGGGCGTGGAGAGCCGGAGCCAGGTGCAGGAAAGCCTGGAAGAGGAAGAGATGACCTATGAAACAACAGGTACTGTCATAACGGGGGACGGAAAAGAAATCCAGTTTTCATTATCTGCTTCTATGTCTTATCACTTTTATCAAAAGACGAATTTCGTAAAAAACAGTCAGGATCTGCCGGTGATGGATCCGCTCGTGATCCATCTTTCGGATGATCCGGTGGGTATTTCCGACCAGAAGTTCCGGTTTGACCTGGACGCAGACGGGGAGGCGGAAGAGGTGTCCGCGTTATCTGCGGGCAGTGCGTTCCTGGCTCTGGATCTGGATGGGAACGGGCGGATTGATGATGGAAGGGAACTGTTCGGGACGAAGTCCGGGGACGGGTTTTCTGATTTGGCGCAGTATGATACGGATGGAAACGGCTGGATTGATGAGCTGGATGAGGTGTTTGGGAAACTGCGGGTCTTTTCCGTGGATGCGGACGGGAATCAGACGCTGCTTTCACTTTCGGAGGCAGGGGTCGGTGCAATCAGCCTGCATGCGGATCAATCGGGATTTTCTGTGAAGGATGACGAAAACAGAACATTAGCAAATATCCGAAAAAGCGGATTTTTCCTGTTTGAGTCCGGGCGGGCAGGGCTGCTGCACCAGATGGATCTGGCGGTTGGACGGTAGGAGTAGTTTTTTATGTCTTTTGTTCATTTGCATACCCACACCCAGTTTTCACTGCTGGATGGATCAAACAAGATCACGGAATACGTGGCGAAGGTGAAGTCGCTTGGGATGAACGCTGCAGCGATCACGGACCATGGGGTCATGTATGGGGTGATTGACTTCTATAAAGAGGCAAAGAAAGCAGGGATCAACCCTGTCCTGGGATGTGAGGTCTATGTGGCGCCCGGTTCCCGCTTTGACAAGGAGAAGACGAAGGGGGAAGCGAAATATTACCATTTGATTCTGCTTGCTGAAAACAATGTGGGGTACAGCAACCTGATGCAGATTGTCACCGCCGGGTTTGTTGATGGATATTACTACAAACCCAGGGTGGATTTTGAGATCCTGGAGCGGTTTTCGGAAGGGATTATCTGCCTGTCTGCCTGCATTGCGGGAGAAGTGGCGGTGCATCTGCGTGCGGATGATTACGAGGGCGCGAAAGAGGCGGCGAGGAGGCATCTGGCGTGTTTCGGGGAAGGGAATTATTTCCTGGAATTGCAGGATCATGGGATGGCGGAGCAGAAAAAGGTCAATGCGGGCCTGCTGAGGCTGTCCAAAGAGACGGGAATCCCTTTGGTGGCGACGAATGACTGCCATTACACCCAGGCAGAGGACGCGAAAGCACATGATATCCTGCTCTGCATCCAGACGGGGAAGCGTGTGGGCGATGAAGACCGGATGAAATACGAGGGCGGGCAGTTCTATGTCAAAAGCGAAGAGGAAATGCGCGCCCTCTTTCCCTATGCAGGTGAGGCACTGGACAATACGCAGAAGATTGCAGACCGCTGCCGGGTGGAGATTGAGTTTGGCGTGACGAAGCTGCCGCACTTTGAAGTGCCGGAAGGCTATACGTCCTGGAGTTATCTGAATAAGCTGTGCTTCGATGGACTGGAACGGCGGTATGGGAATCGCGGGGACGGAGCGGAGAAGGCAGGCGTGGATGGGCAGGCAGGCGGAGTGGAGCAGGCCGGCATGGATGGGCAGGCAGGCGGAGCACAGCCGGGCGTGCTTTCAATGGAAAAGCTGAAGGAGCGGCTGTCCTATGAACTGGATGTGATCCGTTCGATGGGGTATGTGGATTATTTTCTGATCGTCTGGGATTTCATCAACTATGCGCGGGAACATGGCATACCGGTGGGGCCGGGGCGTGGAAGCGCTGCGGGGAGTATGGTGTCCTATACGACCGGGATTACGAATATTGATCCGATCCGCTATCAGCTGCTGTTTGAGCGGTTTTTGAATCCAGAGCGGGTGTCCATGCCGGATATCGACGTTGATTTTTGTTTCAACCGGCGTGGAGAGGTCATTGATTATGTTGTGGAGAAATACGGCGCGGACTGTGTGACCCAGATTGTCACGTTTGGGACGATGGCGGCGCGCAACGCGATCCGGGATGTGGGACGCGCGATGGATCTGCCGTATGGCTATGTGGACAAGATCGCGAAGTCGATCCCGGCGGAGCTGAATATCACGATTGAAAAGGCTTTACGGAAGAATCCGGATCTTCGGGCGATTGTGGATGCGGAGCCGGATGCGAAAGAGTTGATTGATATGTCCATGAAACTGGAAGGGCTGCCCCGGCATACGTCGATGCACGCGGCAGGGGTGGTGATCTCCCAGCGCCCGATGGTGGAATTCGTGCCTCTGGCACGGGCTTCAGACGGGAAGACGATCGTGACCCAGTTTCCAATGACGACGATTGAGGAACTGGGGCTTTTGAAGATGGACTTTCTGGGACTGCGCACCTTGACCGTCATCCAGGATGCGGTCCGCCTGATTCAGGAGGATACCGGAAAAAGGATCGATGTGGAATCGCTCGATGAAGCGGATGCAGCGGTATTTGAGATGATCAGCAGCGGAAATACGTCCGGGGTGTTCCAGCTGGAGTCCCAGGGGATGACAAACTTTATGCGGGAACTGCGTCCCGGATCATTGGAGGATGTTATTGCGGGGATTTCCCTCTTTCGGCCGGGGCCGATGGACTTCATTCCGGATTATATCCGGGGGAAAAATGGTGATGGAACCATCCACTATCTGTGCCCGCAGCTGGAGCCAATTCTTTCACCGACCTATGGCTGCATCGTCTATCAGGAGCAGGTTATGCAGATCGTCCGGGATCTTGCGGGGTATTCCCTGGGGCGGAGCGATCTGGTGCGCCGTGCCATGTCCAAGAAAAAAGAATCGGTGATGCAGCAGGAACGGAAAAATTTCGTGTTTGGGAATCCGGAGGAACAGGTGCCGGGCTGTATCTCGAACGGGATTGATGAAGCAACTGCCAACAAGATTTTTGACCAGATGACAGATTTTGCAAAGTATGCGTTCAACAAATCCCATGCGGCATGCTATGCGGTGGTTGCGTATCAGACTGCGTGGCTGAAGCTGTATTATCCACTCGAATTTTTTGCGGCGCTTCTTACGAGCGTCATTGACAAGAATGACAAGGTGGCAGAATATATCAGCGTTTGCAGGGGGTCTGGAATCGAAGTGCTGCCGCCGAGCGTGTCTGTGGGAGAGGGCAGGTTCTCTGTATCCGAAGCAAGAGACAGCATCCGTTATGGGCTGATGGCGATCAAGAGTGTCGGAAAAGGGGATGTGGAGCGGATTCTGGAAAATCGCAGGACGCTTGGGCCTTTCCGGGATTTCGAGGATTTTTTGCGTCGCTCAGTTGATATGGGACTCAACAAGCGGACGCTCGAGAACCTGATCAAAGCGGGTGCATTGGATGGGCTTGGCGCGAACCGCAGGCAGATGGCGGTGTGTTTCCACTGGATCCTGAGTGATATCGAAGAAGAGAAGAAAAAGACCCTTTCGGGGCAGTTTTCCCTGTTTGATCTGGCGGGGGAGGCGGAGAAGGAGGAACTGCGTTCCAAGCTTCCGGAGCTTTCGGAGTATGAACGCAGGGATTTTCTTGGACTGGAAAAAGAAGTCCTGGGGGTGTACCTGAGCGGGCATCCGCTTGAAGAGGATGCATGGATGCTTGAGAAACTCTGCCAGGCGGTTTCCAGGGATTTTATCCGCCAGTCGGATGAGGAACCGCCAAAGGTTCGGGACGGGGAGAAAACCGTGGTCGGCGGGATGATTGCTGCGAAAACCGTAAAATATACGAAAAATGGAAATCCAATGGCATTTCTGGATCTGGAAGATCTGGAGGGGACAATGGAAATTATCGTATTTCCGAATGTTTATGAGAAATCGAAGTTTCTGCTGGAAGAAGACCAGAAGGTCCTGATTCCAGGGAGGGTTTCAATTAAAGAAGAGAGCAATGCCAGTCTAATTGCGGAAGATCTGATCCCATTTGAGGAGATTCCGCGGGAGGTCTGGCTGAAGTTCGCCGGAAAGCATGAATATCTGGAACGGTCCGGAGAGGTTGAAACGCTGTTTCCGAAGACAGGCGGCAGGGATTATCTTGTGATCTATCTGGAACAGGAGCATCGCGTGAAACGGGCAAAGGGTTATTCCTTTTCTGAGGAGAGGAAAAAGGCGCTGGCAGCGGCTTTTGGAGCGGAGAATGTGGGGCTGAAATACCGTCTTGCCTAAAGAATATGATATTTTTTGTGATTCTTTGTTGAATATGGAAAGAAAAAACGCTATAATAACAGGGTTTTGAGAAGTGAGATCGCAGCCCGATCTGAATCGGGGTGTTTCATATTATACTAGGGAGGTATTTTAGATGGGAAGCGGAGTGAATACGATCGGCGTATTGACCAGTGGCGGGGATGCGCCGGGTATGAATGCGGCAATCCGGGCTGTGGTACGCCAGGCGATCACGAATGGGAAAAAGGTCAAAGGGATTCGGCGTGGATATGCGGGACTTCTGCATGAAGAAATCGAGGATATGACGACCCACAGCGTATCAGATATTATTTCCCGTGGTGGAACCATCCTTCAAACAGCCAGATGCCTGGAATTCAAGGAGGAAGAGTACCAGAGGCAGGGAGCAGAGATCTGCAGGAAGTTCGGCATCGACGGGCTGGTGGTCATCGGCGGGGACGGCTCCTTCAAGGGTGCGCAGAAGCTGGCGGCACTTGGTGTGAATACGATTGGTGTGCCGGGGACGATTGATCTGGACATCGCCTGCACCGAATATACGATTGGTTTTGACACGGCGGTCAATACCGCAATGGAAGCGATCGACAAGGTGAGGGATACATCCACTTCCCATGAACGCTGTTCCATCATCGAGGTTATGGGCCGGGGTGCCGGATATATTGCAATGTGGTGCGGGATCGCGAACGGTGCGGAAGATGTGCTGCTGCCGGAGCGATATAATTATGATGAGCAGGCGCTGGTGAACCATATTATTGACGGACGGAAGCGTGGGAAGCAGCACCATATCATTGTCAATGCCGAGGGGATTGGACATTCGGCTTCGATGGCAAAACGGATCGAGGCTGCGACCGGGATCGAAACCAGGGCAACGATCCTTGGGCATATGCAGCGAGGCGGTGTACCGACGGCGAAGGACAGGGTCTATGCTTCAACGATGGGCTGCAAGGCGGTTGATCTGCTTTGCGCTGGAAAGACAAACCGTGTGGTAGGCTACCAGCATGGGGAATTCCTGGATTTCGATATTGATGAGGCGCTTGGGATGACCAAGGATCTGGATGAATACCAGGTACAGATCTGCTATTCGCTGGGGAATGCAGATTATGTCAATGTGCCGGAGTGAAATGGGCTTGGTTCGGATGTATGACAAAATGAAAATAACCAGTCTGAAAAATGACAAGTTGAAACAAGTCCGGTTGTTGATAGAAAAGCCCCGCCAAAGAAAAAAGGCGGGGCTTTTTGTGGTGGAAGGTCCGCGGATGGTGTCGGAGATTCCGGAGGAGCTGCTGCAGGGGCTCTTTGTGTCTGAGTCGTTCTGGGAAGCGCAGGAGACCGGAGATAAGGCAGGCCGGCTGTTTGTGGTGTCTGACCCGGTTTTTGCGGGGCTGGGGGATACGCAGCATCCGCAGGGGGTGCTGGCGCTCGTGCGAAACCCTTCCTGGCGGCTGGAAGATGTGCTGGGCGGGAGGGAGGATGGCGGGGCGCCTGCCGTACTGCTCCTGGAAGATATCCAGGATCCCGGAAATCTGGGCATGATGCTGCGGACGGCGGAAGGGGCAGGGATGTCT
>CADBTO010000182.1 GCA_902797565.1 uncultured Lachnospiraceae bacterium | reverse complement strand
GGCAAGGTATCCAGCCGCCATTTTTTGTATTTTTCGTCATATACCTCCGGATAGCTCATCGTAACCAGATGCCCCACACACCAGGTCACGACAATATGTTCCCCCTCCTGGTAGCCGTCAAAGCTTTTGATATTGTCGCGGAACACATCCGCAAACGCGCGCGCCACCATCGGCTTCTCCGCAATAAACAGTGATTTTCCCATATGCCCCCCAATCTCACACCCCGCCGCATCATGACCGGGCGAGGGATGCAAATCCTCCCCGCTCGCCGCGCGGGGTGCGCCCGGCCTGGCCGGGATTTTTCGATGCGCACCCCGTCGCATAGAAAGAAAAACCCTCCTGCCCGGCTCCGGTGCAGAAGAGTTTTTCATGATTTCCAGCCCTTACAGCTCCTTCATATCCACCAGCACGATGGAATGGTTGGAATCTGCCAGGGATTTCAGCCGATTATCAAAATCCGATGCGGAAAACAGGTAGATTGCCTTTGCCCGCAGCTTCGCAAGCGCCATATTTGAAAGCAGTTCCTCGTATTTTTCATAGGACATCACCTTTTTGTCCCAGTTGCAGATGCCCACCACATTCTCACGGATCGAATCCTGTCCGATAATATCAATTGTCCCTTCCTTGCCTACCCAGGTTCCCTGCTTTACCATCTTCACCGGAAGCCGCCCCAGACGGTTCAGCAGGATCAGGTATTCGTGGCACACATCAACAAAATAACGTTTCAGATAGCTGGAAAGATCCGGCTCAATAAAGCGATCGTAAAACTCTTCCGGCGAAAGCACGGACAGTTCGGAAAGATTGGGGTAGATAAAATGAAACCAGAAATTGACATAATGGTTCTTTATCCGGTATACCCCTTTCTTGGCATTGTCCCAGCCACCCGTATCAAACGATACCACCTTCTCAACCACATCAAACGCCGCCAGGTTCTTCAAATAGACAGATATCTTCGCCCTGGAGTATCCCGTATCCAGATACAGGTCGTTCAGCTTTTCATGGCCGCTTGCCATCGAAGAAAGGATGGTATCATAAACGGCTAGTTCCCGAAGCTCACTGCTGATATAATTTTCCGCCTCATTCCGGAAAAACCCGTCCCGGTACAAAACGTGCTTACAGATATTCTCCTTGAACGACAGATCCCCTTCCCAGCGCCGCAAATACTCCGGAACCCCGCCAATGACCCCATAAGTCTGTACTGCTGTCATAACAGAATAACGCGGAAAAGAACGCACCAGCTCCAGAAACGAGTAGTCTGCCACAGCAATCTGCGCAGAAAGCTTGCGGATCTTATCTCCAAACACCTCGTCCATATCCCGCTTCATCCAGGCAAGGGAAGAAACCCCGATCAGGATCATCACCGGTCCCGGATACAGTTTCCCATCCAGCAGCTTCAGCAGGGCCGTCAGCAGTTCCTTCTGCCGTTTCCCCACCAGCTGGAACTCATCAACCACCACAACGAACCTGGAACCATCCCGGCTCTTGAGTCTGGTAAAGCACTCCTCAAACGTCCTTTTTGAAATTTTTATATCGAAATGATCCTGCACCTCATCAATAAGGAGGGAAAGCTGTTTCTCTACAGAAGCATTCCTGCATCTGAAGTAAAAGAACTTTTTGTCGCTCAGGAATTCCCGGATCAGATCGTCCTTCCCGCTCCTGCTGCTTCCGTACAGCAGGACAAGGGTATTGGATTTTGCCTCATAGTGCTTCTGCAGCTCCTTTACCTCACTGTTTCTCGTTTCCATCTTGGCCTTTTAACCTCCTATACTCCCGATTCAGACTTTCGAAACAATAGAAAAGTAGAAGCAGCTTGCATCGGTTTCAAAAGTCTTTCGATAGTATAACGGAAACAAAACAAAAAGGCAAATAAAATTTTATCTTATTTTATTTTTTTTCCAGATATCCCTTTGCCGCCAAAAGTTCGGCACATAATACTGCTCCCCCGGCAGCGCCACGAATCGTATTGTGCGAAAGTCCGATAAATTTCCAGTCATAAATGCTGTCCGGACGGAGCCTTGCAATGGAAACCCCGAAGCCCCGCTCATAGTCCACATCCTGCTTGATCTGCGGGCGGTCATCCTCCTCCAGATACTG
>CADBTO010000181.1 GCA_902797565.1 uncultured Lachnospiraceae bacterium | reverse complement strand
GGCACGTGCCACCTTGCCCTGCTTTCCGATCACCTTGCCCATATCCCCGTCCGCCACGTGAAGCTCTAGTGTGATCCGTTTTTCATCTTCTATTTCGTCCACACGAACCTCATCCGGCTTATCAACCAGGGCTTTCGCAAGTACCTCTACCAACTCTTTCATAAATTGAAACCCGTGCGCCTACTCGGTAATGCCAACCTTCTTGAAGATCCTGGCCACCGTATCAGTCGGACGCGCACCGTCAGAAAGCCATTTTTTCGCCTTCTCCTCATCCACATGATACTCGCTCGGATCCTTCATCGGGTCATATGTCCCGATCGTATCAATGAACCGCCCATCACGCGGAGAAGTGGAGTTTGCCACAACGATCCGGTAAAACGGCTTTTTCTTTTTGCCAAGCCTGGTTAATCTGATCTTTACCATCTTAATTCTTCCTCCATTTGAAAAGATTGAAAAGCATGTACTTTACTTGTTACTTTTTATAATAAAATGAGATAGACTCATATTATTAACCCATCAGAACGGAAAACCTCCGAGTCCTCCGAATCCGCCGCCATGACGCCCGCGTTTGCCTCCCAGAAGTCCTGCCGCGTTCTTCATCATCTTCCGTGACTGCTCGAACTGCTTGATAAAGCGGTTCACCTCGGCAATGTCCAGTCCCGCGCCCTTTGCAATGCGGCGCTTGCGCTGCGGGCGCATCAGCTTCGGGTTTGCACGCTCTTCCGGCGTCATCGACTGGATGATCGCCTTCGTATGCGCCATCTGCTTCCCGTTTGCCGCCTCTTCGAGCATTTCCCGCTGGCCGCCGGTCAGCCCGCCCAGACCGGGGATCATCGAAAGGATACTGGATATCCCGCCCAGATTCTTCATCTGGTCCATGGACATCAGGTAATCATTGTAGTCGATCCCCTCTTTGCCCACAACCTTGCGCGAAAGCTCCATCGCCTTCTCCTGGTCGACGCTCTCTTGCGCCTTCTCGATCAGGGAAAGCATATCCCCCATCCCAAGAATCCGGGATGCCATCCGCTCCGGATAGAACTGTTCCAGATCGGAAAGTTTTTCGCCCATACCGACATAGAGGATGGGCTTGCCCGTCACCGCACGGATTGACAGCGCCGCGCCGCCCCGGGTGTCGCCGTCCAGCTTCGTGATGATCACGCCGTCCACGCCGATCCGGTCGTTGAAGGTTGTTGCAACATTCACGGCGTCCTGGCCGGTCATCGCATCCACCACCAGCACAGTCTGGTGCACTTCCACGGCCGCCTTGATCGCCTCCAGCTCCGCCATCATATCTTCGTCGACATGCAGCCGCCCCGCCGTATCAAGGATCACAATGTTGTTCCCATGCTCCTTCGCGTGCTCCATTGCAGCCTTCGCGATATCCACCGGGCTGTGCTTGGCGCCCATGGAAAACACAGACACTTCCTGCTTTTCCCCATTGATTTTCAGCTGGTCAATTGCCGCCGGCCGATAGACGTCTCCCGCCACCAGAAGCGGCTTCTTCCCTTTGAGTTTGAGCTTCCCGGCAAGTTTTGCCGCCGTCGTGGTCTTTCCGGCACCCTGCAGGCCTACCATCATAATCACCGTGGTTGCTTTCCCCGGCTGCAGCTTCAGTTCCGTCGTTTCCGATCCCATCAGGGAAACCAGCTCGTCATTGACCAGCTTGATCACCGTCTGGCCGGGATTGAGGCCCGTCAGAACCGCCTCACCGGTCGCCTTTTCCGAAACCTTTTTCGTAAAGTCCTTGACCACACGGAAATTCACGTCCGCCTCAAGCAGTGCCAGCCGCACTTCTTTCAGTGCTGTCTTGACATCGCCCTCCGACAGGCGTCCTTTCCCCCGGAGGTCTCTGAAGACATTCTGTAACTTATCTGAAAGGCTCTCAAATGCCATAATCCATCCACCTCCGTCATAACTCCAATTCTTCCAGCAGCTTCTCGTCTCCCAGCTCTTCCAGCCGTCTTCGGATCCGCTGCAGCTTTTCGGAAAAGCGGAGCTTCTCCTCATACTTCTCCAGCTTGCTCCGGCACCGCCCCAGAAGGTCTGACACGCTCTGCCGGCTCGTCCCCACCTCTGCCGCAATCTCTGCCAGTGAGAGGTCTTCATACAGGGAAAGCTCCATGATCTCGCGCTGATGCTCGTTCAGAAGCGCACCATATAAATCATATAGGATCCCGATGCGGACTTGTTTTTCCATGGGAGGACTCCTTTGTGTGCGCACTTGCCTCTCGGTACCACGGTTCATTTTCGCAGATTTCTCTATTGCAACTCCGCTACCTTACCACAAAAAAAAAGCCCTGTCAAGTAAAAATATCTGACAGGGCAATCATTTTTTTATTCTTGCATTTTTTCCAGAATATCCGCACGTTCACTCATAATCTGCTGTAAGATTTCACCAGTTGCGGCATCCTTTGAAGAATCCGGATGGTACTTTTTCGCCAGGATTCTGTACTCGTGTTTTAGTACAGAGAGATCCCTGAGCGCAGCCGCAGAGAACCAGCGGTATGTTCCGGCGGCCTCCAGGTTCCGGTTCACCTGCTCGAAGAACTTCCGCCGGCGCCGCTCGCGTTCCTCCGTGGAACGCCTGCTCTGTTCCTTCCTGCGTTCCTGCTCCGACGGGTTTTCGAATACTTCACTATAATCGAATTCCTCCGGGAACGGAATCTGGTCAAACCGCGTCCCCTCAGAAAATTCCTCACCCAGATACTGGAACCAGGACAATGCCATCTCCTCTGTCACCGGTGTCACAAAGAACAGATCCTTGTACTGGTACAGCCTGCTTTCCAACACCGTATCCGTGAAATTCGAAAACAGCGCATCCGGAACAAGGAACAGGTTCATCAGTAACCGTGTAACAGGATGCCGGGTCTCAGAGATAATCGCTGCCCGCTCGCGTGAAAGCCCCACTTCTCGCTCCAGCATCACGCGCAGTTCCTGCTCCATCTCATCCATCAGATCCGAAAGATCCGCCATCCGCTCATC
>CADBTO010000180.1 GCA_902797565.1 uncultured Lachnospiraceae bacterium | reverse complement strand
AGCAATCTCCGCAATGATACTCACAATGATCGCAAATACCCAGAATGTCGTCATCGTAAATGCCACTGTCATCTTTCCCACCTCCTTATTGAAGAACTCCTTTGTGCGCGCAGTCGGAGTTTTTTTCGAACTCCTGATTTAGAGTTTGGGGTGCGCGCAGTCGGAGTTTATCTACTCCGGCGCGTTCCCCAGGCTCTTGATAATATCAATGACCTTGTCCGTCGTGTAGCCCAGTTCCTCCATATCCAGAAAGAATTTGTCAATTACTTCGATCATACGCTCCTGCATGATCTTCTTCACCAGCGCCTCGTCCTGGGTCACGAACGTGCCCACGCCCCGGCGCGTCCCTACCAGGCCCTGCGTCTCCAGTTCGGTATACACCCGTGCGGCAGTATTGGGATTGATGTTGTACTCTTTTGCCATGGTACGGGAGGACATCAGCCTTTCCCCCACGCCCAATTCGCCACAGATGATTTTGTTGCGGATATCCTCCGCCACTTGCAGATAGATCGGCATGTTCTCCTTAAATTCCATAAACTCATCTCCCTGAAAAATCCGTTTACTAAAACACTAATGTTATAGTACAGGCTTTTGCCAGATTTGTCAACTGAAAATTCTGATTTTTTGTAAATTTTTATAAAATCCGTTCTCCGAGATCCGGCCAGATTTTCAAAAAATGAACAACTCATTGTTGAAAAACGTACGGTCTTTCTGCCCTGCTGCCCGGCACACCACCATAGAAAACGGGGGCATATGCCCCTGTTTTCTATATTTCTAGTACAGTTCCCGTTCCATCGTATGGGCCACCTTTTTTGCCATCGGCAGCATATACTCCACCAGCTTGTACGATGCCATATTGATCGTATGGATCACAACACCGGAATCCTCCCTTTCCTTCTTCCTGGCCCGGCTGAGCACGGCAGAAAGAAGAAGGATCAGTGCCAGATCGTCCCCGGCGGACCAGACGGCAGAAACACTCAGGTATCCAGACAGCCGTTCCACAATCGCATAGGCCGTGACCTCGCCCTCATCCAGGCATAGCGCGGAAAGACTCATATCCACATAGGGAGAGAAAAAGCCCTTGCGCGGAATCGGCCACCCCTTCCGCCGGGCATTGTCCTCAAGCACTTCCAGAATCCTCCCGGACACCTTCGAAAACGGCACACCATAACCCTGCCGTTTGGCGATCGGCGTTTGTTCAAAGTCACTGAGCTGCGCCAGATACATCTGGTCATAGCCGCCATCCAGTTCCCGAAATCCCATATGCCCCAAAAAACCAGCCAGGCCTTCCATATCTTCATTCACAGCAGAAAAACACGCACGCACACCGCTGCATACTTCCTGGAACCCATCCATCAGACCATCAAGAAGCATCCTTCCGCCGCCTTGCCCGCGTGCCGTTTCTTCAATGTAAAACGATCTGATACACAGGACCTCGTCTTCCAGCATACCCGCAATCGCACCCACTGCGCTGCCTGCCGCATCGACCAGGAGCAGGACGCAGCATGGCTCCCCTTCCCTGATCGCTTCAACAATATCCGGCACCAGCAGTCCACGGCAGCTTGAGAGATGCTCCCCAGCCATACATGCTATTTCCATACCCATCCCCCATCCTGCTACATCGGATCAAGCCCGCGTTCCTTTCGCTTCAGCCGGATACGCGTCTCTGCCAGGATCTTGACTGCACGCGGCGTAGTTTCATAGGATGCACCAATCAAAAAACGATAAGCAATCCGATAATCCTGCGCCAGTTCCCTGATTGCCTGCTTGGAAAATTCAACCTGTTTTTTCTTTCGCGCAATCATTTTGTTCATTTTCTGCTGGAAAAAACTGTTTTCCTGCGATGCAGCAAATTCCGGCACAGGACTTTCCCCTGCGATCAGCAGCAAAAGCAGCCTGCCTTGCAGATCATCCAGCTCCGCTTTGTTCATCTCATAAAGACCCGATTGTTTCTCACGCAGATCTGTCATTTCCTTCATGAAGTCCTGACGCAGCTTCTTAAAGCCGGTCCTGGCCGATCTTTTCTTTGCCATTTTTGCCATACGGCTTTCAAAATCTGCATTGACAATTTCCTGGAGTTTTTCGTCTTCCATCTCCCGGCTATCCGAAAGCAGATTGGCATAAGCATTCCGGCGCTCCTTGTACGCACGCACCTCTTTCCTGCGCTCCGGGTTTTTCCTCTTGCGTTCGATCAGGACCGGATGCCCATCCTCTTCCATACGGATGCCATGCATGTGCATATGCTCCTCCAGGAATCTTGCATAAGACATGCCCCGCAGAATAATCTCCGTCTGGATCCTCGTGCGCATCAGCCGGGACTGACCCTCCAGGTACGCATCTCCGTCTTCCTGCCCCAGCCGCCGTGTAAATTCCCTGCACTTCCTTGTATACTGGAAGAGTTCCACGATATGCCTGCTGATATAGCGTTCCGTCATTTTCTCTGATGTGATCTCCACAGAAAGGATGTCATCACGGAGCTGGTCCATATTTTTGCCTTCCATTTCATCCGCCAGTTCCTGCCCGCCTCCGTTTTCCGACCAGTCCGTCAGTTTCTCATACTCCCGGACCGTCACAAGGTTTGCGTCCGCAAATTGCTTCTGAAGCCGTTGTTTCACCCGCTTCTCCTGCTTCCGCTTCCCTTTCTCGTCCATCTCCCGCGCCGGAACGTCCACGAACTTCCCTGCTGCCTTGCCGGGCTCAAAACGAATCCCCTGCCCGGGTTCCCGGATGCCGACCACTTTCTGCTGTACCCGCCAGTTCTGCAGGAAATCAAAGACAAAGCCCTCCCTGCCCCGCTCCAGTGCCGCCGGATTCCCCTCGCGTGTCCGCCGCTCAAACAATTCATTTGCCTGACCCACGATTTCTTTCGGCACTTCCTGCAGTATCACCTGCTCTTTCTCTTGTTCCTGCTCTTCCTTCTCAACGATTTCGATGATTTTCGGTACTTCGTTCTCTGCAATTTTGTCCACCAGAAGGGAGAACCTGTCCTCTTTTACATCCTGTTCGATGATCTCATGGATTCCATCCTCGATCTCTTTCCCTACTTCCAGCTGGATGAGCTGGGGCACCGGGTCATCCGCGTTTTTCTGCGCGTCTTTCTGTGCGTTCCCCTGTCCGTCTTTCTGCTTCAGATCTGCCTCCGCCTGCCGACGGGCCAGTTCATCCTCCAGTTCTTTCAGCGATCTTGCGAACAACGAGTCCGGCGCTGCTTTTTTCAGCTTTCCCGTTTCTTTCTGTGCTTCGTCCTCTTTCCCTACCAGTTCATCCTGGAGCTCCGAAAAAAGCCCGGAAGCCGAATAGTTCCCCGTGCCCAAAACCATTTCGCCCGAAATGCTGCCCTCTTCCAGGTCTTTCTGAAGCTGCTGCTCTTCAAAACGTTTCGCATCCTCGTAGGCTTTCTGGTTCTGCTGCGTTGAATCCACGATGATACTGCGTGCATCCGCATGCTGCCCCGGATGGAGTTCCAGGGGCTTCTGTTTTTCCAGATTTTTGAATGATTTTGGCATGTTCCCTCCCTATCAAGATATGCTGCCAGATCCGGAGTCTCAACTCTCCGCATAGGCAATTAAATCCGCAAAATCGATTTCCAGATCGTCGAAAATCCCTACCGGCACCCTGTCCGAAAAGTCATAGCTCCAAACCGGCAGTTCCAAAGACGTTGCCGGCTCTGGCGTATCCGGAAACAAAACCTGGTCAAAATCATACACCGTCACCTTCCGTTTCTGCGGGTCAATGATCCAATACTCCCGTACACCGAACCTCTGGTAATACCCCGCCTTGACCTTGTAATCGTTGTCCGGATTTCCCGGCGAAACAATCTCGATACAAAGATCCGGTGCTCCGTTGCATCGTTTTCCATCCAGCTTATCACGGTCACAGACCACCAGAATGTCCGGCTGCACGATAATCATCGGGCTCTGCTGCAGCACCACGTCAAAGGGCGCAGAAAACACCCGGCACTTGCCCTTTCGATCATAAATGTGGTTGCCGATGCGCCGCCCCAATTCCTGTGAGATCGTCTGGTGCAGCTCATTCGGTGACGCCATATCCACAATACGCCCCTCATAAACCTCGCACCGCACGCCCTCCGGCAGCGCCTCATACTCAGCCAGGCTGCTGCACAGCCGCATTTTCGTTTCTTCCTCCGTCCGATTCCCTGTCCAGCGTATCACAGGCTGTCTACGAAATCCCCCAATCTTTCTTGCTGCTTCAGCCATAGAATCCCTCCTTGCGATCCGTTGTTTATACCAATATCTCCGCGATTTTCAAACGGAACTCCTTCTGAATTGCAGAAACCAGTTCCTCATCAAATCCATACATCTCCAAACCGCCTTCCTCCGAAAAGTCGAAGACAGCCGTTTTTCTATTTTTCGGATCAATGATCCAGTATTCCCGGACACCCGCTTCCTGATACTTCTTCCACTTATCAATCGTATCCCGTCTCCTGGAACTGGGAGAGATGATCTCCACCACCAGATCCGGCGCACCATGAATGCCATCCTCTTTTACCTTGTCTTTGTTATCTCCGCAAAGTACCATAATATCCGGTTCCAGCCAATTGTATCCATCATCCTGAAGATATACAGCAAACGGAGCCACATATACCTTGCAGTCTTTCTTCTTGTCCTTGATAAAATTGTAGAATCCTGCTGATACACCCACAAGTATGCTTTGATGCGTGAGCCCCGGCGACGCCATATCATACCAGCGACCATCAATCAACTCCGCACGCACCCCTTCCGGTAATGCCCTGATCTCCTCCACTGTATGGACTGGCGT
>CADBTO010000179.1 GCA_902797565.1 uncultured Lachnospiraceae bacterium | reverse complement strand
AAATCCTCCAGGAAGTGCTTGCTGAGCGCAGCAAGGCGTCCATATTCTTCTTTTTTCTCGTTCAGGTCTTCCTCTGCTTTTCCGGACTCCTCCTGGCTGCTCGCCAGTTCCTCATCCTGCTTCCTGCGCCCCCGGATCCGCGACCGGATCGTCAGATAAATCAGGACGCCCGCAGAAATAAAACATGCCAGTGCCAGGATGAGGGCAAGCACCCCTTCCTGCAGCACCTGCAAAAACAAAAATCCACCTGTAACCAGCACGATCGCCACGAGGCTCGTGACCACATGGATGCCAATCACGTCCCTGCTGTCTGCCCCCTTCTGCTGCTTCTGTTCCTTCTCTTTTTTCTGGCGCAGCTGCCCTTCCAGCGTCCCGATCTGCCCCTTGAGTTCCGAGAGCCGCCGCGTCAGGGCCAGCTGCTCCTTTGCTTCCTCATCTGTAGGGACACGGCTTGCAAAAAAATTCTTGAGATCTGCCAGCGCTTTTTCATCCTCCGGCTTCATCTTGGAATGTTCGGATTTCACACGGAGCGCTTTCATCTGCTCTGAAAGTTCCTCCCAGTCGGAAAGTTCTTCCCGTGAGACGGTTTTCTTTTCAAACAAGCGCTGGAGAACCTCCAGTTCCTCCGGCTCCGGTTCGGTTTGCTCCACATCCTCCCGTTTCTTTTTCAGCAGGGACAGCGCACGTTCCCGCTCCTCCCACTCGGAGAGTTCCTCCTCTTCCGGAACGCCGCTCTGGAAAAAATCATCCAGGCGCTGCAGCGTCTCCTCATGCTTTTGCAGGCTCGCCGCTTTCGCCCGGTACTCGCCCAGGCTCTGCTCCCGCGCCCCGACCTCTGTGATCGACGCCACCACTTCGTTTTTTCTCTTTTCGATCGCCCGCCGCTGCTTCTCCAAATCCTCAAGCATTTCCATCTTGGCTTCGTAGGCATCTTCCAGCGGCCTCGTCTGCTCCGCCTTCTCCCGGCATTTTGCAATCTCGTCCCCAATCCGCCTGAGTTTTCCGGGATTCAGCTTGCTGGTCTGCGTATAGACTTTTTTTGCCGCTTCGATGCAAGCCACCGCTTCATCGAATTTGTTGACATCATCCTTCACCGAAGACAGCCCGCCCATCTTCGCGTTCATGCTGTCCGTCATAAACGTCAGCATCTGGTTCTGAGGTACAAACACGCTCCGCTCAAACGACTCACGATCCACCCCAAACAGCTCTTCGCCAATCCGTTCTGTGTAATCTCCGGACTTTTTCCCGGTTTCCTCGTCATACAGCGCAAACTTGTCTTCTTTCGATTTTTCGCCAAACCTGCGCTCAATCCGATAGCTCTTCCCATTCGTCTCAAAAGAAAGGCTGCCTCCATAAGGCTTTCCGCTCCAGGGCAGGTAATGCGCCCGCTCGGTCAGTTCCTTTTTTCTGGGCGCGTATTCCATGCCAAAAAACATCGCTTTCACGAAGACACACAGCGTGGTCTTGCCCCAGCCATTTTCTTCCAGAAAGGTATTCTGCCCCGGAGCAAAGCTGTATGAAAAATCTTCCAGCCTTCCAAAACCGGAGATTTCTATTTGTTTGATCCGCATCTACTCCTCGATCTCCTCCCCCATAATGGCTTTCATGCCAATCTCGATGATCTTTTCCCGCTCTTCCTCCGGCATCTCTTCGTCCCGAAGCAGGCGAATGAACGCGCCTTTCAGGGAATGGTCATTCACGAAGTTCTCATAATCAATCTGAATCCTCGTTTTATCCCGGACTTCAAAATAAAAGAAGCGCTGTGAAAAACTCCGCTCAATCCGCCGGGTATCAATCTCCGATTCCATCTGCCGCCAGCCTTGCAGTTCCACCCTGCACAGGTCTTTCTCCGGCGTCCCGGCCACCGCCTCACCCACTTTTACGATGATATCCGTGGTTGTATCCTGTACATCGGTTTCCACAGGAACCACCCAGATCCGGCGAGACGCAAACGGGATGAAACGGTGCTGCACCTTTCCCTCTTCGATCTCCAGCAGCACGAAACCCTTCTCCCCGCATTCGTCAAAGCCCCTGCCTTCTAGTGCCCCCGGATAGCAATACACGCCGCGGTCATCCAGCCGCTGGCATTTATACCGGTGTATATGCCCCAGTGCGAGGTAATCAATGTATTTATCCCGCAGCTGCGCCAGATTGACAATCTCTGTCCGATCCTCGCCCTCATACTCGCTTTCCTGTCCATGGAGCATGACAAGATTCGTATTGATCCGGTTGGGCACGAGATTGGTCGTTATCGTCTTCGCATTCGCCTCGGTGAGTTCCCTGCCATAAATACAAATATTGCCATAGGTCTTCTTTTTCCACTCCTCTTCCGAAAACAGAACCAGGTTGTCCGGCAATACCTCCCCGTCCAGGAAATCGCTTTGGTCATGGTTTCCGCGCAGATACAGGAAATCGATGTCCGGATGCGCGATGATCTCATCCCAGACACGCCGTTTTGCGACTTTCCGGATATGCGTCTTGTCGAACAGGTCTCCGGAGATCAGGATGGCACGCACGTCTTCCTGCTCCGCAAACTCCACCAGCCGTGAGAACGTATCCAGGATCTCGCGCCGCCGCTGCCCGGCCTTTTCTGGAGATAAATGGGTTTCCATTTTGGAATCAAGGTGCAGGTCTGCTGTATGTATAAATTTCATTATTTAAGAACTCCTTTGTGCGCTTATCGGGTTGCGATACTGCGGCCCTTTTTCGCAGCTTGCGCTGCTCAAAAAAACCGCCACTGTGACTGCGTGCGGAGTCTCGCTTTCGCTCGCACCGCACTTCGTCCGGCGACGAACGCGCAGTCGGAGTTTATTTTACAACTCCTTGGTGCGCTTTTAATTCTCGGAGTTTATTGGCTCGCCTGCGTTTACACGCCGAGGCGCGACAAAAACTCCTGCGCGGTGACGCGGATTGCGCCCTGTCCGGCGACGATCAGCTGTTCCGCGCCGTCCGATGTCACAACAGAAACCAGGTTGTCCCGAACCAGTTCGTGCGTCGTGCGCTCAATATAGGCATCCGCCGTCTGCGCCTCTTTCGTATAGACCACATAAAGCTGGCCATGCCGCTCCACAGCCCCCGGATTTCCCTTGACCTGGTAGGCATCAAAAACGACAATCGTCGGGTCCCCATGATATCCCTGGTAGTTTTCCACAAGATCCAGAAGTTTTCCACGCGCTCCATGCAGGTCCATGTTCGCCAGTTCCTGCAGCTCCCTGGACTGGTGGATCACATTGTATCCGTCTATGAGCAGATAATGCTTCTTTTT
>CADBTO010000178.1 GCA_902797565.1 uncultured Lachnospiraceae bacterium | reverse complement strand
TGCTGGTGTTCTATAATGGGACGCGCAGCGTGCCGGACCGGAAGGAGCTGAGGCTTTCGGACGCGTACCGGAAGCGGATCCGGGAGCTGAACAAGGAAATCAGCGACAGGGAAGTGGAAGAGGTGCTGGAGCGTCTTTCGCCGGACATCGAGGTGCGCGTGACGCTGCTGAACGTGAACGAGGGAAGGAATCCGGAGTTGATGGGCCGGTGCAGGCCGCTGAGGGAGTATGCCTGGACAGTACAGGAGATCCGGAAGAACGTGAGGGAGCTGTCCGAGGGGGAAGGCCGTGAGCGGCCGGAAGCGAGGCAGGATATCTTTACGGAGGCTGTGAACCGTGCGCTGGACGGCATGCCGGATGATTTTGAAATCAAGCAGTACCTGGTGGAGAACAGGAGGGAGCTGACAGATATGTGGTATACGGATTATGACGAGGACGAGGTCCGGGAGATGATACGGAAGGAAGCAACGGAGCAGGGCCTGGAGCAAGGCCGGGAGCAGGGGCTGGAGCAAGGCCGGAAGCAGGGTCTGGAGCAAGGCCGGGAGCAGGGTCTGGAGCGTGGAATCCTGCAGTCGATGCGGAACCTGATGGCGAACCTGGGGCTGTCAAAAGACGAGGCGCTGGATGCGCTGGGTGTGGAAGCGTCCAGGAGGCAGGCGTTCGTGGCGATGCTGTAGGTGGTGACTGAATAAAATGCACTCCAAGATTCGGGTAAAACAGAATCATTGAAAAGTTTTCGTAAATAACGTTGAAACCCAGACAGATTTCTGTTATAGTAGGTTTGGGTGAGTATGTCCTCTCACAGGCATTCAGAATACGGGATGGCAGCAATGCCAAGGTGCCCGTGCAGGATGGCCTGTATGATATGCTCGGCTACTCGAAGCAGATAGCGGAGATCAGGCGCACCAGTGAGGAATTCCTGTCGGGACGGATGGTGATATTTTGACAGAAGTGATGAAGGTATACCATGTTACCAAAGAATATGTGCTTGTGATCTTGAAGGAGCAGGCAGCGTAAAATATTCACAAAAATATCCAGAAAGGGGCGTGTCCACTTTCGGGGATATAGTTTGGGGCGCGTGGAGTTGATCTGCGCGCCCTTTTTATCGCTCGTACTGCGTTCGGAAAGGTTAAGGATCGCGTGCTGCGTGCCGATAAAAAACACAGGAGTATGCCATGCGGGCAGCAGGCAGAGAAAAAGGCAAAGCATGAGGGAAAGGAGCATTTGCGTATGGGAAAAGAGGTGCAAAAAATTTTTGCGGGAAGGCGCGGAAAGGCCAGTGCAGTCCGCAGATGGGCTGCATGGATCTTCAGCGTTTTCCTGGTGCTGGCGGCGGTACTGCCGTGGTATCCCGCTGCGGCAAAAAATGTGGAAGCAGCGGGCAGCATCGCGCTGGTGGAAAAGAGCGGCAGCATTTCGATTGGCGGGAGCACGGCGGTCAAGCTGAAGAAGCGGCCGGCGGGTGCCACGGTCAGCTATTCCAGCGGGAAGAAATCCGTGGCGACGGTGAGCAAGGCGGGAAAAATCCTGGGTGTTGCACCGGGGACGGCAAAGATCACGGTGAAGGTGGGCACATCCGGCGGTGTGAAAAAGCTGGTGTATACCATCACGGTGAAAAAGCCGGTGATCTCGCGGACGTCTGAAACGCTTTCCGTGGGAGAGGTTCGAACGCTTGCCGTGCGCTATAAGCCGAAAAAAGCGACTTATCAATGGAGCAGTTCGGATACGTCCGTAGCAACGGTGGCAGGCGGGAAAGTGACGCCGCGGGCAGCCGGGAGCGCGGTCATCAAGGTACAGGTCCGGACTGGGAAGAAGACTTATCCGCTTACGTGCAAGCTTACGGTTCGAGGGAAGGAGAACGGAGCGGCTGCAAGTGGCGGCACGGGTGAGAAGGCGGAGGAAGGAACGTCAGGGAAGCTGAAGACCTGTACGGTGTCATTTGATACGGCAGGCGGCACGGCGATCCCATCCGTTTCCGTGGTATACGGGAAGACCGTGGAAAAACCTGCGGATCCGGTTCGAACCGGCTATGCCTTTGATGGCTGGTTTGCAGACCAGGCCTGTACAAAGACTTATGACTGGGGCCAGATCGTAACAGGTGACCTGACGCTTTATGCGAAATGGAAGGCCAATGCCACGGTAAGCAGCGGGGGGATTGGCGGAGGGTATTCCGGTGGAAGTACTGGTGGAAGCAGTGGTGGAAGTTCCAGTGGCGGAGCTTCCGGTGGCAGTAGTACAGGCGGAACATCCGGTGGCGGAGCATCCGGCAGCGGGACATCCGGCGGCGGAGCCTCTGGTGGCGGAGCTTCCGGTGGTGCATCACCTGGCTGGGTGATCGCAGGCGGCGGAGCATCCGGCAGCGGTTCCGGTGGATCGGCTGGCGGTGCAGGTGCGGATACCGGGAACGGTGGCGGAACGGGCGGGAATCCTGGAACGGATGCCGGGAACGGTGACGGGGACAGCACCGGAAAAGAAACCGGAGATGCCGGAAATGGCGGTGCCTCCGGAACGGATAACGAGAATCAGGAACCGGCTGTGGATCCGGTGAATCCGGAAGTCATTACGAACCAGAATTCCGTGGTGTTCAAGACGCAGCATTATGACCTTGCATCCGTAGATAAAGACCAGGAATTTACAGAGACGGATTTTACCTGGTCCCAGGGCGCGGAACAGAAGAACCGGAACCTGATCTGGGATGTGCAGGGCAGCACGGCAGAGGAACTTGGCGCGATCCGTTATGTGGACGGGAAGTTTGTGTTCCATCCGATTACGCCGGGTACGTTTACGGTTTCGGCACGATACAAGGAGAGCGGAGCAGATGCGGCAGAGGCGACGGTTTCTGTGGCAAATGCCGGAATTACAAAGAAGGAAGTAACGTCCGGGGCGGCGCTCCTGGATTATCTGAATGGATTGACAGAAGAACAGGGAAGAGTTATCCTGACATTAAAGACCAATGAAGCGGCAGTGGATATCCGGCAGGCGAACGCGGCTCTGGCAGGCAGTGCATACGGGAATGTGACACTGGTTGTGGACGCACCGAAGACGACGGTTACAAACGCGCTGGATTTTAAGGAGATCTTTGTCAAGTCCGTGGCGAAGGACACATGGATCGAGCAAAGGGGGAACAGCCTGTTTTTTGACGAGGGAGCAAGGCATCTTCTCGTGGATCGGGACGCGAACCCAAGCCTGTCGATCCTGGGCGGTTCGGATTCTGTGACCGTGGAGAATAACGGCCATTTGAAAGAGATTCTGATTGCGCAGGCGGCAAAGGTTCTGATCAAAGGGGACGCGATTGCCCAGCGCGTGCATATCACGAACATCGGCGGGCGGAAGACGGACATCACAACCTTCCTGCCGGCGGATATTGAGTCCACGACGACATTCTCGCTCGTGATCGGGGAAGGCGGAGAAGAGACGGCTGTGGAAGTGCCGGATGAAGGCAGCAAGCCGGAGATTTCCGGACTGGGTACGATCACGATCCACATCGGAGAGAAGGGCAGGGACGACGAGGTCGGGAAGAATGACGGGAAGCTGGAGCAGGTATTGGAAGAAAATCCGGATCTTTTGGAGAAGGCAACGAAGAGCTTTGTCTATGGCGTGGTTATGGACGCGCAGGGTGATCATGTCAACAGCGGGACGGTTTACCTGGTGCCGTATACCCTGGAGATGGAGCAGCAGGGCGCAGACAAAGTTTCGCTGTCAGGCTTTACGAAGACGCAGATTGCAAGTGATGGGACGTATCGGTTTTCTGACGTGCTGCTGGGGAATTACGTGCTTATCGTGGAATCCGGGGACTACCCGCTCCACACGCAGAACATTTATCTGAACTCTGCGTATGATGAGAATCGCGGTGTTCAGGCGAACTTCATGCTGTTTGACGAGACCGGGAATCCCGGAAGCATTTCCGGAACGGTGGTGGATTCCACGACCGGGGGGAAACCCACGCAGACCTTGAAAGTAATTCTGCGGAAGGGTATGAATAATATAACAAAAGACGAAGCTGGGACCACGACGACGGATGCAGACGGAAAGTTCCGCTTTGAAAATCTTGCGCCGGGGCAGTACACGGTCCAGATTCGGGATATGAACGAAACGGCGGTATACCTTTCCGCGTATGAGAATATCGCAGTACTTACAGGCGCGGATGCAAAAAAGACAATCTATGTTTCTCCGGAGATGGACAACGGGGAGCTGCGCTTTGTGCTGACCTGGGGGAATGCGGCAATGCAGGCGGCGAAAGACCTGGATCTTCATGTATTCGGACCGGACGCGTTCCAGGGGACGGAGTTCCATCTGTGTTTCAGTGGTTCCGGGAACAGCAACCGTAATGGAAATCTGCTGGCGACGGGAAACAGTGTCGTCTTTGCGGAGCTGGATGTGGATGACAAGGAGTACGAGGGGCCGGAAACCGTGACGGTCAAGAACCGGGCACCAGGCAGGTACAAGGTGTTCGTCCAGAATTATTCCAACGAAGGGACGG
The DNA here is from genome assembly GCA_902797565.1 of uncultured Lachnospiraceae bacterium. Taxonomy (GTDB): domain Bacteria; phylum Bacillota; class Clostridia; order Lachnospirales; family Lachnospiraceae; genus Weimeria. The sequence goes on along the minus strand of CADBTO010000178.1, from coordinate 2,348 downwards.
ACGCAAAACATCTGTACCGTTCGAGCCCGCAGCTGAAGGTGTATTCCGGTGCAGCACTCGTGGATACGATTACGATGTCAGAGCAGGCGGGGAAGGTCTGGTATGCAGGGGATTATGACAGCGAGCTTCGGAAGTTTTATGTGGTGGATGAAGCAAGCAACGCAGATCCGGGCACTTCGATGAAGGCACAGGTCGGGACGGTGCTGAACCGTTTGACGCAGTTTACGATCTATAACAGCCAGGACCAGGCAGCAATCCAGGAGATTAAGCTGGCGTATATCCGTGAGACGGACACGGAGGTGCTGGAGGGTTACAAGACCCGGCTGCAGACACTGGAAAAAAAGTACAAAACGGCGATGACCCTTGTGAAGCTGACGTACAGCAATACGCAGCTGACGAAAGGATCCTATGCAGCAAACCATGAGTTCCGGTATGGGACTTATTATCATTATATCCAGGGGAAGACGGAGAAGCTGGAAAACTTTGCTGCGGAGTGCAAGGAGGCGGATGCAACAAAATGGGAACTGGAAAATCTGGCGGAGCAGGACGGGGACTATGACTTTGCCTACCGCCTGACGCTGAAGAACGAAGATGTGGGCGTTTCGACCTGCTATTATTTCAATTACCGGAAGGAAGTTACGGGCTGGGTCAAAGAGATTACGGAAAGCGGGAACACGGACTGGAAATGTGAAGTCTATAAGACAGAAGCATATGCAGGCGGGGAGAAGGCGGATCTGGGACCGGAACAGGTGGATGTGACGTATTATAACGGCGTGGAAGAAGTATCACGGGAGTATCGCTGTGAGAAAACGGGCGAGGATCTGGAAGCATGGACCAGGAAGTACGGTGATGCAGAAAAGCCGTACAAGGTCGGGCTGGTGCTGCATCTTAAAAACGGAGAAGCAACGTGCGATTACAGGGTCTATTATGTGCCGTGGCCGGCAAAGCTGTATGGGCTGGTCGGGAAAGCAAACCAGTTTACCAGGGTGAGCATTGATGATAACAGGCAGGCGGGTTATCTGTCTGGTACCGGCACCATTATCCTGGAAGGGATGGAGTCGTCTCTGGGGACGCTGGAGGCAGTGGTGGACAATGGGGTGCAGTGCGTGTTCCAGGATTCGAGTGATTCATCGATTGCAAAAGAGCTGAAAATGACGAATCCGCAGAATGGCGCCGTGTATACGTACCGGATTAGATATGAGCAGGATACTTCGGATGCGGCGATCATCGGCCTGCGGGATCCGGGCAATGTACTCACAGGAAGCGAGGCATTTTCGAATTATATTGAAGGGACGTCGGTTACGCGTTCGATCAGCTTGCAGGGGAAGAATTCGGAACTTGGAAAGAATCTGGTGGTTTCTGTTCCGGAGGGTGCAACGAAGACGATCGAATATGCCACGTCGTCCGTGAGCTTCAACAATTCATCCGTTGCGAAAATCACGGTAACGGGGAAGAGCGGGAGCCAGCGGGTCTATTATATCGGCTACGCAAAAACCAGTGATACGGTGCATTTGCAGGACGTTGCGAGTGCGCAGGGTGCAAACACATTCTATAGCGTGCACGTGTCGGGGAGTACCGTAACGATCCGCGGGAAGAACAAGGAGATGGGGGATCTGGCGGTCACGGCAGAAAACGGCTTCACAGCCGCATATGACAGCAGTACCCGGCAGATCCAGGTAACAGACCAGCTGGATCCGACGCAGAAGAAGACCTATTCTGTGCGCTATGTCCAGGATACGTCCTGCGTCCGGCTGCTGGCGGTATCCAATGCGGCAAAGACGCTGTATTACATCAGTTCGCATGAGATCGGGGGAAAGGCGCAGTCCTGCCCGCAGGATCTGGTTGCGGTGGTTTCGCCCGGCGCGACAGCAAGCATCAGTTACAGGCAGGATGGTTCCGGAGCGGAGATCACGGTGACAAAAGGGGATGTGTCTGCACAGTATGTGGTGCATTATATTTCGGATTCCCATTAGATATAGAAGGTTTTTGTTGGAGCCGGGTGTTGCTGGAGAGCGGGCTATGGCTTTGGAAAGGAGCAGGAGGCAGGAAGTCCCTGCTCCTTTTTTCGCATGGGCTGCGTATGGAAGGATTTGGCATACGACGACGCAGCCCGGGCGGCGGCAGGGCCGGGGTGAAAAAAAGTTTGACGGATGGCAGGTCATATTGTATAATGGAATTCATCTGAAATTTTGACGCAGGGGCATAAGATTTCTCCCAATGTCCTGGACAAGGGGGATGGCACAGCTGGAGAGGAGGGTTATGGCAGGAACAGGGGACAAAAAGACAGATGGCCTTCTGGAACAGAACAGGAAGATGGAGGAGACCATTTCAAAGCTGGAAAAAGAACT
>CADBTO010000177.1 GCA_902797565.1 uncultured Lachnospiraceae bacterium | reverse complement strand
TTAGTTGGTATAAAAATAAGGACTAAATTAGTGCGAAACCCTTGATTTTTCGGGCTTTCCCTAACTTTGTCCTTATTATAACACGGTCATCGTCAACAATGATAAGCTGAAAGTAATCGGGAGGAAGTCTCAGATTATCACCAAGCTGAATAACTTTGGTATCTTCCTTCTCTTCATCCGTTGTATTCTTTTCATCCTCGGCATCCTCGTCACCATCACCAAGGAGAACAGCCCCGGTCAGAACTGCAAAGAGTTTCTGTATCGTGGAGATTACGATGTCCGCTTTTATATCATTTTCCTTCTTCAGCCGCTTAATCTCGTAAAGGGAACTCATTTCCTGCTGACCTTCTGTACGGTCGAAGGTACTGAATTCGCTTTCGGTCTGCCGCGCAAGATTATTCCTGTCAACGAGAAACAGGATTTTTCTGGCTGGGGTGTAGTTGAGAAGCCTGTAGCTGGCGAGACATGCGAGATAAGTTTTGCCGGAGCCGGTTGCCAAAACCGCAAGGTTTTTCTTTGCCCCAGCCTTGATGGATTTTTCAAACTTGGTTTCCGCTCGGTACTGACAATCACGCAACCCGCGTTTGTCCAAACGGGGGAGAGCACCATATTCGGAAATCTGCCCGATCAGTTGCAGCATCTTCCTCGGAGAGTGCATTTCAGAAAGTTCAACATAATCGCTGTCCGGGTGCAACATATTCTTGAAATAGATTTTCCTGCCGTTCGCGAGGTATACCAGTGGAATCTGGTTCGGGAACCACACGCCATACCAATTCTGTGGATTTCTGGCATAATCCTCTGCCTGCTGCTGTACTTCCTCTCCAAGCGGGTTTTCTTCACGCTTTGCCTCTACGACAGCAATTGCCTTATCATCTACAAAAAGAAGATAGTCGCTTTCAGTGTTGCCCTGCATAAGCGCCTCTTTAACGGCAGACGCACTTTGAGGGAAATATTCATCTCTTAATACGATGTCCCAGCCTGCGGTAATCAACTGCTTATCTATTTTTACTCTTGCCTTTTCCTCCGGCAACATAGCAGGCACTTCCTTTCAATGAATTTTACCCGATGCGGTTATCCAATTACTGGCTTTGATCTAACTGAGACAGTTATACTCTTTCTGCTGTAAAGCCAATTGGATATCCCTCTAAGGGAAAATTTTAGATTTTTCCATGAACTGTACCGCAATCACAGGAAACCCACTCACAGCAGCCCTGCCGCAGCATAACAGATCCCGGCAAAAACAAGCGCAGACACAGCGCCTGCCACCACGTCTTTTTTGTAATGCACGCCGGAACGGACGCGGATGAACGCAAGCAGGATGCCCAGCAACCCTGTGGCAATGCCTGCCGGAAGAAAAGCCGTCCCGTAAGTCGCTGCAAGAAGGAAGATACAGAACACATGTCGACTGGGAAAACTGTTGCCCCTGGTTTCCTTGGGAATGAGAGGCGGCTTCCCGCTTCCCTCATACGGGCGCGGGGCATTGATCTTCGCACGGATCCATGACAACAGAAAAAAACCCGCTGCCGGAATCAGCAGATAAGGCAGAAAATCCTGCCTTCTACGAATCAACACAAAAATCAGGAAGCTCGGATAAGAGAGATAGATCCCACCGCTGATCAGGCTGTTCCATAGCAAGAGCCACCGCGCCATCTGCCCGCTTTCCTGATTCCCGCATTGCCCTCCGGCACGCTGCACAACTGCCCCGTTCCCGCTTTCTTCTCCAGCCCGTTCTGCTCCTGCCCCGTTCCCGCTTTCTTCTCCGGCCCGTTCCACTCCTGCTCCATTCCCGCTTGCTTTTCCTGCTCGTTTCACGCCTTACCCCTTTTTCTTTTTCGCCCCATGCTTTTTAATATAGGCTTTCACATCAGACTTGAACGCCTCCCAGCGGTCTTCATGCTCCACAAAATATTTCGGACAGATCTTCCCGGTCACGTCATAATGCCGAATGATCTGGTCTGTCTTCAAATTGAACTTCCCACACAGAAACGCCGTCAACCAGACCAGGGAATCGTAGGTCTCCTTGGTGTATTGCCCGCTTTCATCCAGATGGCAGGTTTCAATCGCCACCGTGTCGCTATTCCGCTTGTTCGAAGCATATGCGATCTCCTGTGTCGGGATGCACTGGACAATCTCGCCCTGGATTCCCACTACAAAATGCGCTGATGCCTTCGTTGCATGGTTATCCTTCAGGCCTTCAAAATAATCCCGGTTCTGCATCGCCGTACTCCCCGGATTTGCTGTATAATGGATGACAATGCCGTTCACCTGCTCCAAAGCGATCCCTGGGCGGGAATACTCATTGGGCGTAAGCAGCTCCACATCCAGCTTTGGCTGCTCCACCGTTTTTGTTTCAGGCACCTGCCGCACCGACATCTTTTTTTTCACCAAACACAGCACCAGAACCACAAATGCCGCTGCTACCAACAACAGCACCACCAGATAGACCGGTCCTCCTGAAGATTGCTGCCGGTTCCTTCTTCTCATTTCCATCCTTCTCCCGTACCATTCTCCCGCCACGCCGCGCATAGGAAAACGGACAGGAAGATCGCGATCCCCCTGTCCGCCAAAAGCAGACTCTATCAGCTTGCCTTCCGGATCCGCATCGCGCTGGGCTTTGCTGCTGCAGCCTTCGACGCCACGCCCGCAGCCTTCGCTGCTTTGATCCCCAGCCCTTTCGCCACGCTCTGCGTACGTTCCTCTTCCAGCATTCCAAAAAACGTATCCTTCACTTCATCCAATGTCTGATCCAGGACAAATGCCATCTCTTCAAAAAGCCGCCTTGATGCCACTTCCATGACCCGCTCATCGCTGCTCATCGCTTTCTTTCCTGCCGCAAGCCTCTGCTCCTGATGCAGGTAGACCGACTTTACAACGACCGCCAATGCGCCTGGCGTAAACTCGCTGATGATTTCCTTGAACTTCTCAGTCCTCTGACGGTTGTTCTCCACGCCTACAACTTCCAAAGACGGCAACTGCTCCAGAAGCGCCTGGATCTCTTCTGCGCTCTTCACGTCCCGGATCCTTGCCTTGGAATCTACCGGTGTCATAATCTGGCTGCCCTTCTGGAAAACCGGCTCCAAATTGTAATACAACCGTTCAGACCCCTTCCCCATCAGTGCCTGCTCCGAAATCTCCTTCACCTGGCATACGCCGGAGCTTTCGTGCATCAAGTAATCGCCAACTTTATACATGAATGACCTCCATACTGAAATTTCAATATTAAACTACAGTATTATAACATAGCTTTTACAAAAAAGAAAGCAACAAATATTCACAAAAAAACCGGGCTTTTCGCCCGGAATCAAGGAAATTTATGGAGGAATTGACAAAAACAGCGCAGCTGGAAGCCAAATCACCCTTCTACCAGCACCACCGCCACATCATTCACATTCGTCCCGGTCGGCCCCGTGATGATGAGTCCGCCGGATTGCCGCAATGCCTCATAGGAACAATGTTCCGAAAGCGCAGTTCGAATATCCAGCTCTGCCGCCGTATCTCCGTCCACATAGCCGCCCGCCGCATCTGTTGGCCCGTCCGTCCCATCGCTTCCAATCGAAAAAACTGCCGCGCCGGGTATCCCCGCAAGTCCAATCGCCGCAGAAAGCGCCAGTTCCTGGTTTCTTCCGCCCTTCCCCTTCCCCGTAAGGTGTACCACCGTCTCGCCGCCCGCGATGAACGCACGTTTTCTGCCGCTGCCCGGCCGCACCACGTCAGCTTTCTCATTGTCCGTCGGCTCCGCGCCAGCTTCCTCACTACCCGGCCGCACTGCATCAGCTCCTATCCTGGCATAGGATTTCGCGATGGAAGCAAGAAAACTGCCCGCATCTTTTGCTTCGCAGCACAACGCGTCCGTCAAATAAACCGTCTGATAGCCAAGTGCTTCTGCCGCCTGTCCTGCAGCCCTACAAAGCTCCCGCACAGAACCCGTAATATGCGTTTCGACATTTTCCAGTTCTTTTTCTGTTTCACGCCCCAGGCACTGCCACGCCGCATCGGAAAGCCGAAGCCCATAACGCCGTGCAATCGCCATCGCCTCTTCGCAGGTGGAACGATCCGGATATGCCGGGCCACTCGCAATCATATCCAGCGGATCGCCCAATATATCGCTGAGCACGATGGAAAACACCCGTGCCGGAGCCGCAGCAGCAGCAAACCGCCCGCCCTTCACACGCGAAAGCCGTTTGCGCACAGTATTCATTTCCACAATGTCCGCCCCACAGGCCAGAAGCTGCTGCGTAAGATCCGCCAGTTCCTCTCCCGGTATAAGCGGGCTTTCAAATAAGGCACTGCCTCCGCCGGACAGAAGGAACAGGACTGTATCCCGCTCCCCCAGCCCCGAAACCAGCTGAAGTGCTTTCTCTGTTGCTGCAAAACCGTTTTCATCCGGCACAGGATGTCCTGCCTCATAGCAGGACACCCCCGGCAGCGTCCCTTTCACATGCCCGTACTTTGTAATGACAATGCCTTCGTCGATCCGGATATTCCGTGAAAGTGCCGCGCGCGCCATCTCCCATGCCGCCTTGCCCGCCGCCACAAGCACCACCTTTCCATCACCCGGCACAAAATCCCGAAATTCCTGTGATTCCTGTAACGCCTTCTCCACCGCCGCCCCCGGCATTACCGCCGCAATCGACGCCTGGATGATGCGGTCTGCATCCGCACGCAGCTTCTGGTTCATATCTGCACCCCCTGCTGCCCCCTCTCACACAAACTGCAAAAGCCCTTTCAATCCCGTCATCTCAAAAACGTCCAGGACATTCTCCCCGGCATTCTTCACAGAAAGGCTGCCGCCCTTCCGGTAGAGGGCCATGTACAGGTTGCGGATTGCCCGGATCCCCGCACTGGAGATATAGGACAGCTCTGTCATATCCAGCGTGACGCCGCTGAATTTACCGCCAACCTCAGAAAAAAGCGTGTCCGCCTGCCGGGATGTCTTCGTATCCAGCCGCCCGATCAGAGCAATTTCCGCTGTGTCACCATTTTCAATCAGTTTTGTTTCCATATTGAAGAACTCCTTTGTGTGCTTTTCAAACTTCGTTACTGCGGCTCTTTTTCGCAGCTTGCGCTGCTCAAAAAAACCGCTCCTGTGACTCCGTGAGGATGCGATGCTTCGCATCGAACCTCACTTCGTCCGACGATGAGCGCACAGTCGGAGTTTCTTTAAGAACTCCTTTGTGTGCTTCTTAAATTTCGTTACTGCGGCTCTTTTTCGCAGCTTGCGCTGCTCAAAAAAACCGCTCCCAAGCCGCCTGTGCTTACTTCGTGCCCAATTGCTTCCGTATCGTCAGGATATTCGTCCCGTTTTCATACTTATATTCCACGCCGTCCATCGTTTCCTTGACCAGGTGGATGCCGAAGCCGCCCACCCGCTCCATAAACATCTTCCCGGAGGTGTCCGCCTCTTCTGCCTGCAAAGGATCAAAAGGAATACCTCCATCCAGGAACTGGATCTTCACGGTGACGGGATCTTCTGTCATCTCACAGCATACCCGGACTTTGCCCCATAGAGAATCTTTTCCATCCTGTGCCTGTGCCTTCGCCTTCTCCTGTCCTTCCGGATCTTCATAGGCATAGGACATAATATTGACAAAGATCTCTTCCACAGCAAGCTCGATCTGGAACTGTGCCTTCGAATCGCATCCTGCCTCTTCCAGACGTTCCGTCAAAAAATCGTTGATCTCATCCAGGGCTTCTTCTTTTGCATCAACTATCAATGTATCCATTCCAACTCCTCGCTGCATTCACGCTGCCTGATACGCCCGAAACGTCAATGCCATCATCGTCATGTCATCAAATTGCGGATCATCACCCACAAAACCGTCCACGGTTTCTTTCATCGTTTTGCAGAGTGCTTCGCTTGTCAGGTCCTTGTGCGCATTCAGCGCCGCCAGCATCCGCTCCACGCCAAACTCCTCTCCATCGCTTCCCTGTGCCTCGTTCACACCGTCCGTATACAGGAAAATCCGGTCTCCGGGCTTCATATCAAATTCCACCTCCGGGAAAGGCATCCCGGGAATGAATGCCACCGGTGGACCATGCACCGTCTTTTCCAGCACATAGCCTTCGGAACCCGCGCCCGGCGCGCTGGCGTCCTGCGCATCGGCCTGCGCCCCGGCCTGCCTCTCCTGCAGCCAGATTGCCGGATAGTCATGTCCTGCATTGCATGCCACCACATGTCCTGTCAATAGGTCCAGATAGCCCAGCCACATCGTGACAAACATCCCTGCATCATTGTCCTTGCCGATCCGTTCATCCACATCCGCAATCACTTCTGCCGGCGAACCGCCCAGCTGCGCCCGCATCTTGACCATCGCCTTGCTGACAGCCATAAACAGCGCCGCACCAACGCCCTTGTCCGAAACATCCGCAATCAGGAACGCAAGGCGGTGGTCATCGAGCATGAAGAAATCATAGAAATCCCCGCCCACTTCCCGTGCCGGATTCATTGTCGCATAAAGATCATATTCCGGCACCTCGGAACGATCCGGAAAAAGATTGGGCAGCATCGCCTCCTGCATCCGGTTCGCGATCGAAAGTTCCGTTTCCACAGCACTCCGCTCCCGGCTCTTTTCCACGTTCAATACACTGTAGATACTCAGGAGCACCGCCATCATTGTTGAAAACATGGGCAGCAGTCCATCAAAAAATACAGAACTTATGACAGCGGCCAGAGGAGCCAGGACAAACATCACGAGGATCAGAACCTGGTACGGCGCAACCTTCTTCCGGTTCCGGATGACCATGAACAGTGCGATCACCCCGATCACAAAGGAATAAATATTCAGCAGGAAATAAAGGCTGCCCCTCCGGTATGCAATCACCCGGTGTGCCTGGAAAAAGACAAGCAGTGATACATCCAGGGTCCGGATCAGCACCACGGCAATCGCGCCGCGCCGCATCCGCGCCAGCATCTTCCCGATCCGGGCATCTTCCTGGATATCCAGATACGCCAGCACATAGCGGAAAAATATATACGCGATCAGCGGGGAACATACGAAAATCCCCAGATTCACAATCACCGCTGCCAGCCAGACGCTGTGGTCCTCGCCCATAAACCAGGACACGGCATCCAGAAACAACCCCGCATAATCCGCCACCACCAGCCACAGATACCAGCGTTTCATCCCGTTGAGCTCTTCTTTGTCAAAGACACAAGCAACGTACAAAACCAGTCCCAGCGCCATAGCAAACATATCCATTGCCACCTGCAGGATATCTTCCGGCTGAAGATTCGTAAACTTGTAATGGAGTCCGATCAGGATCACGCACGTATACGCCAGAACCATCGCAAGCGCTATGATATTTGCGACGAATATCCCGCACTTCATGCCTCCTTCCTCCTCGCGCTTCATGCTGCCTCCTCCCTTTTCTTGAATGTAAAGCCCAAAAGCGTGATATCGTCCTCCTGCGGCACTCCTTCCAAATGTCTCTCCACAACCTGGTATATACTGCTGCAAAGCTCCTCATTGGACTTCCCATGGTTTTCATTCAGGCATTCCAGCACCTTTTCATACCCCAGCCGTTTTCCATACCGCCCTGCCGTTTCCACAAGCCCGTCTGTAAACAAAAAAATCTGGTCGCCCGGCTCCAGCCAAAGCTCCCGATCCGTAAAGGTGCTTCCGGCAGATTCTCCAACAGGCGGATCCACCGCCCCCGTTTCATAGGCAAACGCCCCGCCCTGCCGATTCAAACGGATTGCCTGACGGTTCTGCCCTGCGTTGCAATAGGACATCCGTCCGGTACGGACATCCAAAATCCCCAGCCAGACCCTGACGGTCATTCCCTGCCCGCTCGTATTCATGTCGATCATCCGCTGGTTCACATGTTCCATAATCTGCGCAGGCGTACCACCAAGCTGCGTATGCATATTGATCATGGATTTTGCCACTGCCATAGACAGTGCCGCACCAACGCCATGCCCGCTGATATCCCCAACCAGGAATGCAAAGCGGGAATTCTCCAGCCTGAAGAAATCATAGAAATCCCCGCCCACTTCCCGCGCAGATTCCATCCGTGCATAGATATCAAACTCCGGAACATCCACAAAATCCGGAAAAATGTTCGGAATCATGCTTTTTTGGATCCGCTTCGCCGTATCCAGCTCCCGCTCCGTCACCGCGCTCCTGTTCCCGCTCTCCACGTTCAAAAGGATATACATGATAAACAGCACCAGCAGGATCACCGCATAGTTCAGGAAAAAATGGGTCACAAACCCGGACAGCACGGTCAGTACAATCGTTGAAACCGCATATCCGATCGTTGCTGCCCTCTGCTTGGGCTGAAGCCGTTTGTAATAAAGAACCAACAGCACTATGACAAGCAGCGGGACAAACACGGGAAAAAACAGATTCCAGTCATAAAAGGCACCTTTGATATAATTCGCATGTTCATCAAAGCGAAAATAGACCGGATACACATAGTTAGACAGCCCTGCCACCATACAGACCACAGACATCGCTAGGGCAATCTTCCGAAACCGCTCCACCAGAACTTCCCCTCGAAGATGGAGCATTCGGATGATATATTCCATGATCAGCCAGTTGGTCACACCATCCAGCGCATACACCCAGGGCATCGTCAGCACCACGATGCTGCGGAACCGGGCCTGCCCATAGACCACATAGGACAGGCTGTTGAAGGACATCGCAGAAAAATTCAGGAAAACTGCCGCCATAAACGCGCGTTTTTCCTCATCAATATGCGTTCCATCCATCATACAGCAATAGAACAGCAGGATAGATGCAAGCAATGCACCCACGCCAAATCCCACATTGAAAAGCCCCGTCTGGTCTGCATGCTCAATCCCGCATTCCCAATACAGGAAAATCGTTGCAAAGAGCATCACTACCATCACCAGGCAAACCACCTTCTGGTGCAGATGCCGGCCGATATAGCCCTGCATATTATTTCACCCTCCTCACACACAGATAGCTGGCATCATCTTTCAGCTTCGCATCGCCGACCTGCTCGAACAACGCATCCTGCAGCGTACCAACGATCCCTTCCGCATCCTCATCCGGGTTTTTCGCAAGTGTATCACAGATCATTTTTTCTGTAAAACCCGCTTTGACCACGCCATCCGTATAGAGCAGAAGCCGGTCGCCCGGCTGCATCTGGATCTCATAGCTTTCATACGAGAGGTTTTCCATGACTGCAAGCAAGTACGAACTGACCTCACTCTCACATTGGCCCACTGTCCCATCTGCCCGTGCAAGAAGCGGCGACTCATGCCCGGCATTGACTGCCGTGATTTTTCCGGTCGAAAGCTCATAGACCCCGTACCACGCCGAAAGGCAGAGGCTGTCCTCATTCTTTTCTGCCAGGCGGTTGTTTACCACCGCAATCAGCTCCTCCGGCGTAAAGCCCATGGAAAGCTCTCCCATCAGATACAGCTTGAATGCGATCATATACAACGCTGCCGCATCTCCACCATCAAAGATATCCGCGATAAGGATCCCGATATGATCAGAATCAATCCGGAAAAAATCAAAGAAATCCCCGCCCACCTGTGCCAGCCCGATCTGATCCGCATAAACATCGATCTCCTCCAGATCCGGGAACGCCGGATAGACATTCGGCATCAGGTGGTACTTCAGGGAAACCGTCATCTCAAGCTGCCGTTTCAGATGCGCAAGTTCCTCTGCCAGAGCCTTGTATGACACATTTTCAGCCCAGCTCGTCCCCAGATCAACTCCCGCAAATGTTTCCAGAACTGTTTCCATATTGCCTCCTATCGCTTCCCGGTATTCCCGGATTTACCGGGAAACTTCCCAGAAAATTTCCATGCGTATTTTTCGTTGATGTTCCTCTGCCGGGCTGTCAGTGCAGGTCCTTCCGGCGCGCCGCAGGCCGCATCCTCCGCTGCACTGGAAGTCTCAGCTGCATTGGAAACCAGAGATTCCACCGTGCCGTCCTCCGCAGGCGTTCCCGCTGCTTCCATGGATTTCTCCGCATGAAGCACCACATCTTCCTTCGTAATGGCATACTGCTTGTCCAGAAGCCTTCGGATCAGCGGGTATACGCTTTCATTCACCATCAGCATACGGATCACGGGATACGCCTCGACCAGCTTCTGTTTGACCAGCGACTTCAGAAACTGCTGGCAGACCGAAAGAATGAACTGCGGGCTTTTTGCCGAAGACCCGTACAAAAACTCCACCAGTACCTCCCCCTCGCCCAGCGAAGCAAGCAGCAGGGCACAGATCTTGTACTGCCCGTCATATGCCACAGCACATAACGAAGGCTCCAGGGCGCCCTGCACTTCCTCTTTCTGGACAGGAAAGCCCAAACGGTTCATCCCTTCCACAATCTCCCGGATCTGAAATCTCAGAAGATCCGAAAAAGACCAGGCTTCCACATCCGGAAACCGCATGCGCATGGATTTTTGCACACCTGCAGAAGCCAGAAGCTCCGCAGCCTTCACGGAGATCACCGGATCCTGCGCTTCCAGCGTATAGCCGCTTTCCTCAAACAGCTGCCGAAGCCCTTCCTGCTTTCCCTCGAAATCAAATACCAGTTTGCCCTTTCCCTGGCGGACACACTCCGCTTCCGCTGCCCCAATCAGTGCCTTCTTCTGTTCCAAATCGCCTGAAAGAGCATTCTGTTCCGGCACAGACAACCCCAGCAGCCGTGCTGCATCCGTTTCCAGCCAGAGCGCGGCACATCCTCCGTTTCCATCATGCAGACTGATACAGCCGCACTCATCGCTTTTTCTATAAAAAATCACGATGCCCTCCTCATAATAAACCCATCAAAACCCATTTCTCCAATCAATGGTGCCTTTTGGTATGACAGCCTTTGTATCCGCAGGATAATTCTTCACAAAGGCCTCTGCGGAGTGCCTTAGCATCAAAAGGTTGTTTGCCCTGACAGACTGGCTGGTATCGCACAGATATTCTGCCTGGAATGCCCCGTCCTCGTTTTTGTGCACGAGGAAGATCCCATGGACGCCCTTCCAATCCTTCGCACAAAAGGAAAGCTTGGGATCAAACCAGGCCACGGGCAGATCATCGAGCGCCTCTCCCCCCTCCGGTATCTCATAAGGATGTTTCTCAAGGCAATGCTCGATCGCATCGCCAATCTCGGTCAGTGTCAGTTCGGCCAACGGGACAAACCGGGGCTCCTCCAGTTTCCGATCCTTTGCCGTAAGCTGCAGCATCCTGCAGGACGCGATCTCTTCTGCCGACATCACGGTATCCTGATCCGTCACCGTTCTCTCAGGCATCGTACTGTCTTTCTGTAATAATACGCTCAGATCCCAGTCATCCAGCACAGATGCTTCTCCGGGCCGGCGTCCTGCCTGTTTCTCTGCTTCTTCTGCTTCTTCCAGCATGGAAAACAGGTCATCCAGTACATCAATCCCCTTTACACCGAAACCCATGCCCTCTTCGGCTGACACGTCTGCCATCAAAAGCGTCGCTTCGCCATGGCTAACCTCGATTTCCTTTTCAAAGCCCTGGTACTTCCAAAACTCCCGCTCATACGGACAGAGGAAGCCCCGCCCATATTCCTTACTGAGCATCGCCGCGACACTGCTTTTCCCTGCTCTTGCGGCGGAATCGAACGCAGCAGAGAGCAAGGTTTCCCCTGCCCCCTGCCCCCGGTATTCCGGTGAAACATACAGCCAACGGATCACCAGTGCCTCCGGATAGGAACAGAAGATGGCCACGCCGCAAGGCGTATCCCCCCTTTCCCCTTCCAATACTGCGCCTAATTCGATTTGCGGTACGGTGGGCGCCTGTTCCAGATAGGAAAACGGATCCAATCCATAGAACAATTTGCGATTGTCCCGATTCAGCCGTATCAACTTGATATTCATGATTAACAAACTCCTTTAACGCACGCTGGTCCGGATACCCGGGCCAGCGTGCCCTTCTCCAAGTGCTCTTATCCAAGTGCCTCCAGCTTCTTCTTTACGGCAAGCGTTTTCATGCCAAGTCGTTTCATGGCACGGAACTGGTAATCCGAGATGACACTGCCCATCAGCGACAGGAAGTTTTCCGGTTCAAATTTTGCTGAATAAAATTTTGAGCCCTTCGCTTCATCGTGCATCTGGTGGAGTGTATCCGCGATCCCGACGACCAGAAGTTCTTCCACCTCTTCAAATGCCGCCTGCATCGCATCCTGGTTTTCCTTGAGCGCCTCCTCGCTTTCCATGCTCTTGCTGCAAAGCTCCATCAGTTTTTCCCCTGCTGCCTTCAATGCTTCACCATTGATCCGGTTCTTTTCGCAGGATTGGATGGCAAGCCTGAGAGCTTCCACATTTGTTTTCATCTCCTCCTGCGCAGTCCCCTGGCTGGGCAGCAGCTTTTGCAGTCTTTCTTTGTGCGTTTTCCTCGTTTCTTCAATCCGGGCTTTATCCCTCTCGCCATATTCCTCCTGATAGCTTGCCCACAATTCGTTTGAAAGCTGTTCCAGCTGTTCCGGAGCAGCACCATTATCCTGCGCCCTGAAAAATTCGTCCAATTTCTTCTGCACGGCTGATACCTTCGCGTCTTCCTTCAGGAAGGTCATATCTTTGTATCTCCCATCCCGATTATGCTGCACGTCCTCCGTTGCGACAAAATGTGCAACCTCACTGACGGACTTGAACGTCATAGGCACTTCCACAAGCTCCTCGCCTACCATTTTCATGCCCTTGGGCGGATCATCATTAAAGCTCTTACTCAAGACCATATTCTCTACATGGTCCAGGGTCACTTTCATAAATTGATACTGCTTCGGGTCTGCGTCCTTTATCGTATTCAGATACGCTTCAACCGCCGGGAATAAGTCAAGCAGCAAGCCATTTTCCATGACAGCCTTTTCATGCTGCGTCATCTTCGCTCCCCCCAGTATGGCATTGATCCGTCCGAATTCTTCCTGGAACTTCACTTCTGCGGGAGGAATCTTGTACAATGAACGGAACCTGCCCCGTGCTTCCTTGTCCTGAAGTTCTTTTTTGAATTCCTCTTCCTTCACCTCTTCAAATTGCATGATCTTTTCACGGATTTTCATTTGCGCAGTCAATTTACCATCGGTATTTGTCTGGCTTTTCATCATCAGAACCGGATCCGTATTGACCAGCTGGGCATCAAACCCCATCTCTCTGTTCTTGGCCGATAAATGGACCACATTCTTGCGCAAGTCCATAAGCGTGCTGTTCATCTCTTCCAGTGCGTCCTGGAGCCGAAGCTGGCAGGAAGAGAAATTGGCTATGACCGGAGGAAGCTCCAGGCCCAGCTCCTGCGCCCGCATCAGTGCTGCAGCAATCCGCTCCCCTGTTGAATTATGATCGCCCATCTTAAGCACTTCTTCAAACACAAGTGCCAGTTCATCCTTCAGCTCATTGTAGGTCGCCTCCGGCGTATTCTGGAGCAGGGCATGGAAAGCGTCCTGGAACATCCCCACTTCCCCGACAACGGCGGCAACCATCATGATCGTCACCTGCTTTTGCTGCTCCTCGTTCATTTCCGTCGCGTTTCCAAAATCGATCGCCGTCACACCCTTGTCGCCAACCATGATATTGCCGGCATGCAGGTCTCCGTGGTAGTATCCCTTTTCAAACACACCCTCCTTGACCCACTTCTGCGCCAGCTGGACCATCCCCTTCTGCCGCTCCTGGACATCGTCCAAAAGCGTGTCTAGTTCCTGATATACCTCTCCCAGCGCTTTCTTCTCTTCGTTTGTCAGATCCTTCTTGATGGTATAGGAGCCGTCCTTCTCCGTTTCGTAGACCACGTCCCCATTTTCATCCGTCTTGACGACCATCTTCCCATCCTGATCCTTTTCCATCACTGGTACCAGGAACTTCTTCAGCTTCTCATTCATCGTTTTCCGGACATCGGTCATATAGCGCGCAAGCGTTGTCTTCCCGGCCAGCTCCATGACACAGGTATCACTGGTGGGATCTGCCAGCTTGCTCATCTTCATAGAGTTTGACAGGTTTTCATCGTCGTCCTTCTGCTTCTGATCATAAACGCTGCCTTTTTCACAGTTCTTCGCCTCGATGGTCAGATCCAGCTCCTCTTCGATCCGCTGGAGGTTTCCCAGATAGGTGGCCTCCATACCACCGATCTGCTTCGCTTTCTCCATCTGCTCGATCTCTTTTTTCGTCTTGCCTTCCTTGTCTGTCTGCCTGGCAGCGTTCAGCATCGTTTCTCTTTCCCGCATCATCCGGTTGCGAACGTCCGGACGGAGGATTTTAACCACAACCGTCTTCCCTTCCTCCGCCAGGCCGGGACCATAGACCGTACACAGGAATGCCTGTCCCACAGAAGCCGCACCGAGGGATTTTTTCACCTCAATCCGGTCGATCTTCCCATCGCTCCGCGCAATGATGCTGTCCATATGCCCTTTCACGATCTCTGCCGGAATCGGTGCAAGACTGTCCTTCGTATCCGCAACCGCCTTCCTCAGCCCTTCCGGCAGGCTCCCTACCGGAAGCCCCTGGAGCATCTTCTGGAGCAAAGGACCGGCACCCTTGAACATACCGCCCAATACGCCAGACATAGACTTCAATGTTTTTTCATTCTTCGTTTCCTCTTTCTTTTCCTCTTTCTCTTCCCCCTCCTTCTTCGCTTCCTCAGTAACTTTCGGGGCCGGCTGGCAGTTTTTAAGCGCTCCGGCAAGCATCGAGCGCTGGTCAATCAGAGGGACACCTTTGAAATACGTTTTTAATACGTTTTTGACGAAAAGGCCCTGCCCTTTGTTCGTTGCATTCTCTTTGATGATATCGTTCAGTTTTTTCTTGGAGGCTTCCAGCTTCAGCTTCGGGATCACCTCCGTTTCTATCCTTTTGATTTCCTCCTGTCCTGCAGCCTGATTTGCTGCATCATAGAATGCGCGAAGCAGATCCGCATTCGCATCTTTCCATGTCTTAGGTGGCTCCTTCTCTGCCCTTTTCAGGGCTTCTTTCATTTGATAGTAATTGTTAAAATCATCTTTTAATTCCTTCGGTATCTCGAATTCCCCTTCCTGGTTCTTCCTGATCCGCTCACGGGTCTCCGCCATACGCTTCAGCTTTGCAGCTTTTTTCGCGGCCTTCTGCTCTTCCTCGGTCAGCTCTTTCTTCTCTTCTGTCTTCTGCTCTTCTGCCTTCTGCGCCTCTGTCTTCTTCTCTTCTTCCTTCTTTTCCTCCGGCTTTTCTTCTGCTTTTTTCTCCTTATCCCCAAAGACTTCCTCTACACAGGAATCGAACATCTCCTGTATATCACCCATGGTCTCAGAGACTTTTTCATCGATTGACTGGTCCGCCTCCGCAAGCATTTCCATGTCTTCCGGCTTCGCTTTCTGCAGTCTGTCCCGGATCATCTTCTCCACAACCATCGGAACTTTGAGAAAGCCCTCCATCATTCCCGCGTTGTCTCCGGCTTCTTCCTTAAGTGCGTCCAGGATCATACCCTTGACACCTTGAAGCTCACCTGACATCCCGGATTTCAGCTCATTCAGACTGCCTGCCCCTTCCATTGTAAAAAACGGCAGGGATTCCATCATCTTTTCGATGACGCCCGGCGTCTTATCCGCATTTTCGCGGAACTGGTCACTGATCAGCACAGCCACGGCTTCGGAATGTTGGAGCATGACACGCCTTAGCCGCTCCCCTGGTTGCTGCTGCAGGCCGTCTGCAATCCAGGTATCCGGTGAGAAGATCATATCTGCCAGGAGGTTTCGTACCTTCTCTTGCTGGGGCTCCCACTCGCTTTTTTCCTCCTTCTTCTCCTCCTTCATAATGACGCCTTCGGAGAGCTGCTGCCCCACAGTCTGCAGCTCCAGGTTCAGCGTCGTATTGATCGTCCCCTCTTTCTGCTGCTCATTCTTAAGCTGGACAACGTCATTCACCATCTGCTTCAGCTGTTCTTTCGAGACGCCTTCTTCAAAGGCAAGCAGCGCGAGGGCCTTGAGTTCATCCACCTGCACGTTGTTCATCAGGCTTTTTGATATGCCGGTCTTCCTGGTCAAAACCTCGATCGTAAACTCACGGGTATTCAAAAGGTCTCCACGGCTCATTTCCGGAAGATTGTCCTTTTGTTCCTCGATGACCTTCCTGACAGCCGTCTCGCCATAAAGATCCATATGGTACACAACGTCCCGCGCGATGGCATTGGCAAGCTGATCCCCCCGGTACGCAATGGGCACGGTAACATTCCCTGCCTGCATCTGGAGGTTTCCGAACTGATCCTGCACAAAACAGATAAACTGCCCCCCGATCGCAACCGTCTTTGCCCTTGGTTCCCCATCCTTGAACTCTGCCAGGGCCTCCCGGACCTCCAGAAGCTTGGAAAGATTCTCCTTCTCCGCCGACTTTGGCTTTTTGATATTCTTCACCAGGGAACTGGGTGCCCCGCCCTCAAACAGAAGCCTTGCAACGCTTTGCAGCTGCTTGGGAAGCTTCGTGATCTGGTCTCCGCCGCTTTTTGCCGCTTCTTTCTTCGCTTCTTTCGAGGCAGCCTTTCCCTCTGCTTTGGCAGCATTTCGCGCGTTTTCCTTTTCCACCAGTTCCTTCAGCTGTGCCTGCTTCGCCTTCAGTTCCGTCTGCTGCCCGTCAATATCCTTCTCTTTGCTTCGCTTCGCGCTCTCTTCGCTGACATCATTAAGCAATTTCAATTTGTTCAGCCAGCCAGAATATTCCGGCTTTTGCGACCATTCCTTCATGCGCTGCGCGTATTCTTTAGCCAGTTCCTGCTGGTCCTCAGCCAGTTTTTGCTGCCGCAGCCTGACCTCCGCGTCCAGTTCCTCTTTCTGGTTCTGTTCATGCTTTCGCAGGTTCTGCTCCGTATATGCCCGGAACGCGCCAAAAGACAGAAGCTGCACGCCGTTTGTGATGCCATCGGCGCCGCCCTGCTGGATCGCCATCTTTGCAAGCGTGATGGAATCAGACTCCATCATCAGCCGCTGCAGTGTTGCCTGCACCTTTGCTTTTCGGCGCTTTCCGGCTGCAAACCATGGATTTTTGGTATCACAGTAATGCTGACAGGCAGCCATCGCCGCCATATACATCCCGCTGATATCATCGCAGTCTTTCTCTGTCATTGGCTGCGTCCGCTCCGTGGTCAAAGCTTGCTCCAGATTCTGCAGCGCCTGCTTGACCTCCTGCATCTCCTCACTGTCTCCCATCGACTTCTGGTCATTGAGCATCAGATGCGCC
>CADBTO010000176.1 GCA_902797565.1 uncultured Lachnospiraceae bacterium | reverse complement strand
GTTCGACTCCCCTACGAACTGTGAACTTCATCATTTTCGTCGTAAAGTGAGCCTCTGACGGGGCTCACTTTTCATGTTATGGAGGTTTTATGGCAAAAAACAGCAATCAGAAATCAGATCGCAGGGCGGTCGAGGAAAAGACGGAAGCCTTCCTGCTTCCGATCCTGGAGCGTATGGGTTTTGAGCTTTGGGATGTGGAGTATGTGAAGGAAGGGAAAGATCATTTTCTTCGTGCCTTTATTGATAAGGAAGGGGGCATCACCATCGACGATTGCGTGGAGGTGAGCCGGGAGATGAATGAGATCCTGGACCGCGAGGATTATGTAAAAGAAGAATATATTTTTGAAGTCAGCTCTCCGGGGCTGGGCAGGACGCTGAAGCGGCCCAGGGATTTTGAAAAAAGCCTGGGGCGGATCGTGGATCTGCATACCTACAAGGCGGTGGAGGGCACGGATCGGCGGAAGGATTTCTGCGGGAAGCTCCTTGGCGCTTCTGACGGGGTGATCCGGATTCTTGAGGACGGGCAGGAACTGTCATTTGAAAAAGACGCAGTTTCCAAAGTATGCCTGCACGTGGATTTTTAGAGGGAGGCGTGATCCATCATCGCACCGGCAGAAAGGCCGGTGAGGTGGTGCATCGCACCGAACAATCAGGGAGGTTTTATCATGGCAAAAAGAGCGAATGCAGAGCTGATTGAGGCACTGGCGCTTCTTGAAAAAGAGAAAAGCATCAAGCGGGAGACGATTATCGAAGCAATTCAGAATGCTCTGGTCATCGCATGCAAGAGCCATTTCGGAAGATCGGACAACATCAACGTGGTTATGGATCCGGAAACCTGTGAGTACAAAGTACTTGCTGCAAAGGAAGTGGTGGAGGATGTGCTCGATCCGCTTGAGGAGATCAGCCTCGACGAGGCACGGGAGATTGATTCCTCGTTCCAGGTGGGGGATACCGTACATATTCCTGTGGAGTCCCAGAATTTCGGGCGGATTGCCACGAGCGCGGCGAAGAATGTGATCCTGCAGAAAATCCGGGAAGAAGAACGCTCGGTGATCTTTTCGGAATACAGTCAGAAAGAACACCAGCTTATTACTGGCGTGGTACAGCGGTACATCGGGAAGAACATCAGCATCAATCTGGGCAAGGTGGATGCAATCCTTTCAGAGAATGAACAGATCAAGACGGAGCATTATGAACCGACGGATCGTATCAAGGTTTATATCCTGGATGTCCATGAAACGCAGAAAGGGGCGAGGGTGCGGGTATCCCGGACCCATCCGGAGCTGATCCGGCGGCTGTTCGAGGAAGAAGTGGCAGAGGTTCGGGATGGCACTGTGGAGATCAAGGCAATCGCGCGGGAAGCGGGAAACCGGACGAAGATTGCGGTTGCTTCCAATGATCCCAATGTGGATGCCGTGGGTGCCTGTGTTGGGATGAACGGGAGCCGTGTCAACGCGGTGGTGGCGGAGCTGGGAGAGGAAAAAATAGACATCATCGAGTGGAATGAGAATGCGGCCATGTTGATTGAAAACGCGCTCAGCCCGGCGAAAGTCATTGCGGTGGTGGCAGATTCCGAAGAAAAGACGGCCCGCGTCGTGGTGCCGGATTACCAGCTTTCCCTTGCAATCGGCAGGGAAGGGCAGAATGCCCGCCTGGCGGCGCGTCTGACCGGCTTCAAAATCGACATCAAATCTGAAACGCAGGCGCGGGAAGCCGGGGACTTCATGGATTATGACGAGGAAGTCGACGGGAGTTTCGGTGAAACGTATGAAGACCTGGATGATATAGATGCGGAGTATGGCGGCGCGGATGATATAGATGCAGGTTATGGCGGCGCGGATGCCGTTGATGCAGGTTATGGAGGCGGCGCGGATGGCGTAGATGCGGCGTTTGACGTTGCGGAAGATGATGGCGTGCGTCCGGAGACCTATGGAGACCGGGATCCGGTTGATCTGGATGATGCGGCCTATGAAGATAGTGTGCCAGTACAGCAGAATGCTGTAGAGGCGGCGGCAGGATCGGCGGAGGACATTGCGGAACCGGCAGCAGCCGGTTCACTCTCACCGGTTCCGGGCCTGTCTGAAACGGCGGCGGCACTGCTGGAAATGGAGATATTGGATACTCCCTCCTAGGGGGTACTGGAGTTAAGGGAAGAATCGTCTATGACAAGGACACGGGAGCCGCTGCGCAAATGTGTGGGCTGCGGAGAAATGAAATGCAAGAAGGAGCTGATCCGGGTGGGAAAGACACCGGACGGTGAAGTGATGCTGGATGTGGACGGCAGGCTGGAAGGCAGGGGTGCGTATCTTTGCAGGCGTGCCAGCTGTCTGGAAGCGGCACTGAAACGCAGTTCCTTTGAGCGCAGCCTGAAGGCGCGGCTGGATGAAACGCTGCGGATGTCCTTGAGGAAAGAGGTGGAAGCGTTTGAAGACGGATAAGGTACGTTCCCTGCTGTCCCTTGCGGCGAAGGCAGGAAGGTTAAAGAGCGGGGAGTTTTCCAGCGAAAAAGCGATCAAGGAAGGAATGGCTTCCCTTGTGCTGGTGGCGGAGGATGCCTCAGAGAATACAAAAAAGCATTTTTCGGATTTATGTGCATATCGGAATATACCTTATCAGGTCTATGGGAACAGCGCGGAAATCGGAAGGGCGATTGGAAAGGGTTTTCGTATGACCATTGCAGTCTGCGACAGTGGGTTTGCAAGTTCAATCATGAAGCAGTTTGCGATGGAGGGATGAACCCCCTGTGTGCCGAAACCCAGATGGAGGGAGAAACATGGCGAAAATGAGGATCAACGTCCTGGCAAAGGAGCTGGGCGTTTCAAATAAAGAGATCACGGACTACTGGAATGCGAAAGGAAAGAGCGTGACACATTCCAGTAATCTGGAGGAAACAGAAGTGGAGGAAGTCCGCAGGCGTTTCCAGAAGGGCGGTGCGGCTCCGGCAGCATCTGCTCCGGCTGTGGAGAAAAAGACCGGCAAAGAAGCTGGCAAAGAAGTTAGTAAAGAGGTTTACAAGGAAGTACACAAAGAAGTCCCGAAAGAGGCTCCCAAAGATATGCAAAAAGAAACAGTAAAAGAAACAGGAAAAGAAGTTACGAAAGAAACAGCAAAAGAAGATGTGAAGAAGCCGGCAAAAGAAGCTGTAAAAGAATCTTCAAAAGAATCATCTAAAGACGCTGCGCAGCAGAAGGATAAGGACGCAAACGCGAAGAAGAAAAAATCTTCGATCACGGCGGTGTTTAACCCCCAGTATTCCAAGCAGTCTCCTGGCGGCAAGCAGCCTGGCAGGGGCAATGGCAAGCAGTCTGGCGGAAACAATAACGGCGGACGCAGGCAGGAGCAGGGGAATGCGCGCTCCGGCGGCGAGCGCGGCCAGGGCCAGGGACAGGATCGGGACCGGAATCAGGGCAGGGGCGGTGAAGGACGCCGTGTCCAGGGCGGGAACCAGAATCAGAACCAGAACCAGGGCCGCCAGCAGACGTCCGGCGAAGGACGCGGCGCAAGGCGTCAGGAAAACCGCGGCGATGGCCAGGGCAGGAGAAATAATGATGGCAGGCAGGGCCAGGGCGGCGGCGGAGCGCGGAGGCAGCAGCCGCAGCGTCCCGAAGGGCACAAGATCATCCGTCCCCGGCCGGAAAGCGAGCGGACTATCCGTCCGAAGGGGCTTTCTGCGCATCCGGACGAAGTGTTTGTCAGCAAACCGGTAGAGGAGCGCAAGCGCCAGAAGGGTGATTCCAAAAAGAAGGATCGGAACAAGAACGAGAAGAAGCTGGAGAAACTGCAGCTGGATGGCGGTATTGGCAGCAAGAAGGCATCCGAAGAGAAGCAGGGCAGGAAGGACAAGAAGAACGACCGTCGCGATGAGCAGCGTGCGGGCAAGGGCAAAGACCAGAGCCAGAACCAGAACCAGAACAAGCCAAATGCGTCTGAAGATACGCGGGGCAAGGGCAAGAAGAAGAAGGGCGCAAAAGACACCAAGGGAGAAGGCTTTGGCAAGGGCAAGCAGGAGAAGAGCGTCAATCTGGAGAAGAACGGCGGGAAGAAGAAGAACCGCGGGCAGGGCCAGAAGAAGGAGACCCGTGCTGCGGACGAGATCCTGACCCTGACGCTGCCGGAGCATCTGACGATCCGTGAGCTGGCAGAGCGTATGAAGGTGAAGGCTTCAGAGGTCATCAAGAAGCTGTTCATGAAAGGGCAGGTTGTGACGCTGAACCAGGACATCGACTACGAGAAGGCAGAAGAGATCGCGCTGGAGTTCAACTGCGTCTGCGAGCCGGAGGAGAAGGTGGATGTCATCGCCGAACTGCTGAAAGAGGAAGAAGAAGACGAGGCGCTGATGGCAGTC
Source organism: uncultured Lachnospiraceae bacterium (assembly GCA_902797565.1). Taxonomy (GTDB): domain Bacteria; phylum Bacillota; class Clostridia; order Lachnospirales; family Lachnospiraceae; genus Weimeria. The sequence continues at coordinate 1,362 of CADBTO010000176.1, read as the reverse complement.
CGTCCGCCGGTTGTTTCTGTGCTGGGGCATGTCGATCACGGGAAAACATCGCTGCTCGATGCAATCCGGGATACCCATACGACCGACCGCGAGGCAGGCGGCATCACACAGAAGATTGGTGCGTATGTCGTGCGTGTGGACGACCAGAAGATCACCTTCCTTGACACACCGGGACACGAAGCGTTCACGGCAATGCGTATGCGTGGTGCGTCTTCGACGGATATCGCGATCCTGGTCGTGGCAGCAGATGATGGCGTGATGCCCCAGACGGTCGAGGCAATCAACCATGCCAAGGCGGCGGGCATCGAAATCATCGTGGCAATCAACAAGATCGACAAGCCGGGCGCGAATCTGGATCGCGTGAAAAAAGAGCTGGCGGAATATGAACTCATCCCGGAGGACTGGGGCGGCAGCACGGTGTTCGTACCGGTATCCGCAAAGACCGGCGAGGGCATTGATTCCCTGCTGGAGATGATCCTGCTGACGGCTGAGGTGCTGGAACTTAAAGCGAATCCGAAGCGGCTGGCAAGGGGTCTTGTCATCGAGGCGGAGCTGGATAAGGGTCGCGGCGTGGTCGCTACTGTACTGGTACAGAAGGGTACGCTCCGTGTCGGGGATCCGGTGGCTGCGGGTGCATCTTACGGAAAAGTCCGTGCGATGATCGATGAAAACGGCAGGCGCGTCAAGAAGGCAGGGCCTTCCACGCCGGTGGAGATCCTGGGTCTTTCCGAAGTGCCGAATGCTGGCGAGATCTTCACGGCATTTGACAATGAAAAGGAATCCCGGAGTTTTGCGGAGACCTTTGTTGCGGCACACAAGGACAAGCTGATCGAAGACTCCCGGACGAAGATGAGCCTCGACGACCTGTTCAGCCGCATCCAGGCGGGCAACCTGAAGGAACTGAACATCATTGTCAAAGCAGATGTCCAGGGTTCTGTGGAGGCAGTACGCCAGAGCCTGGAGAAGCTTTCCAACGAGGAAGTGGTGGTAAAGATCATCCACGGCGGCGTTGGTGCGATTACCGAGAGCGATGTGAACCTGGCATCCGCGTCGAACGCGATTATTATCGGTTTCAATGTGCGTCCGGACAACATGGCGAAGTCCACGGCGGAGCACGAGGGCGTGGATCTGCGGCTCTACAAGGTTATCTACAATGCGATCGAAGATGTCGAGGCAGCAATGAAGGGCATGCTCGAACCGATCTTCGAGGAGAAGATTTTGGGGCATGCGATTGTCCGCCAGATCTTCAAATCTTCGGACGTGGGCAATATCGCAGGTTCCTTCGTGGACGACGGGGTTGTGGAGCGCGGATGTTCCGTGCGGATCCGCCGCGGCGATGAGCAGATCTTCGAAGGCAAGCTG
>CADBTO010000175.1 GCA_902797565.1 uncultured Lachnospiraceae bacterium | reverse complement strand
CGTGACCGGATCTACGCGGATGTGAGCTGGACCGGACATGATTTCACGGTCATTGATACCGGCGGGATCGAACCGGATTCCAAAGACGAGATCCTGACGCATATCCGTGACCAGGCGATGATCGCCGTGGATACGGCGGATGTGATCCTGTTCCTTGTGGATGTGCGCCAGGGGATGCAGGATGATGACGACAAGGTGGCGGATCTTCTGCGGCGGAGTAAAAAGCCGGTGGTTCTGGCTGTAAACAAGGTGGACAACTACGAAAAACAGCAGGCATATGTATACGAGTTCTACGGACTGGGCATGGGAGATCCTTATCCGGTTTCCGCAATCGGGAAACAGGGCCTTGGGGATATGCTGGACGCGATCTGCCGCCATTTTCCGGAGTATACGGAATCGGAGGAAGAAGAAGAAATTCCGAAGATCGCCGTGATTGGGAAACCGAATGTGGGCAAGTCGTCCCTGGTCAACAAGCTGCTGGGGCAGGAGCGCGTGCTCGTGTCCGATATGGCAGGAACGACGCGGGACGCGATTGATTCGAAAATCAAAAACCACGGGAAAGAATACCTGTTTATTGATACAGCAGGACTGCGCCGCAAGAGCCGGGTGAAAGAGGAACTGGAACATTACAGTGTCATCCGCGCGGTTGCAGCGGTGGAGCGCTGCGACGTCGTGATCCTGATGGTGGATGCGACGGAAGGGATCACAGAGCAGGATGCGAAGATTGCGGGGATTGCCCATGACCGCGGCAAGGGGATGATCGTTGCCGTAAACAAATGGGACGCGATCGAAAAGAACAACAAGACCCAGAAGGAGCATCTGGAAAAGATCCAGAGCGTGCTTTCTTTTGCGCCGTATGTGGAAACGCTGTTTATCTCTGCAAAGACCGGGCAGCGGCTCCAGAATATCTTCCAGACCGTGGAGGCGGTGGTGCAGAACCGCATGCTGCGGGTTGCGACGGGCGTGCTGAACGAGATTATTGCGGAGGCGGTGGCGCTGCAGCAGCCGCCTGCGGACAAAGGGAAGCGGCTGCGGATCTTCTATGTGACGCAGGTTTCCGTGGCTCCGCCGACCTTCGTCATTTTTGTCAACGAAAAGAAACTGATGCACTTTAGTTACCTGCGTTACCTGGAGAACCGGATCCGGGATGCCTTCGGCTTCCGCGGCACCGTGATCCGGTTCATCGTCCGGGAACGCAGCGGGGAGAAATAAGCGGCGGATTAGTGGTAACAGAGGAGTAGGCTTATGCAGTGGTATCTGCGGATCATCGCGCTGGTGATCGGTTATGGTTTTGGAAACATCGAATCGGGCTACCTGTTTGGGAAGGCCATGCATGTGGATCTGCGCAAGGAAGGCAGCGGCAACATCGGCAGTACGAACGCCCTGCGCACCCTCGGTAATAAGATGGGCTTTCTGACCCTGCTTTGTGACTGCGGGAAGGGAATGCTTGCTTCGCTCGTTGTCTGGCTCCTGTTTCGCGGGATGACCGGGCCGGCGGTACGGGTGCTCATCCTGTATGCCCTGTTCGGCGCGATTCTGGGGCACAATTTCCCGGCTGTTATGGGATTCAAGGGCGGAAAGGGCGTGGCGACGAGCCTGGGGTTTGCAATTGTGGGCTTCCCGCATTGCCTGCCGATCACGGCGGTGGTCTTTATCGGGACGGTTTTTCTGACGCGTTATGTGTCACTTGGTTCGATCCTTGCGGCATTTTCCGTGCCGCTGCAGTGCCTGTTGTTCATGCGGCTGGGGTGGCTTATGTTTCCACAGGAGTACTGGCTGGAGGTACAGGTGCTGGCGTGGTTGATGGCGCTGCTGGTACTGGTGCGGCACCGTGAAAATATCGGCCGCCTGCGTGCGGGGACGGAGCGGAAATTCGCATTCCATAAAAAAGAAGATAAAAAAGAAGGCAGGTGAGTGCGATGGCAAATATCACCATCTTTGGCGCAGGCAGCTGGGGGACGGCACTCGGCGCACTGCTTTGCGACAACGGGCATGCCGTGACGCTCTGGGCACACCGCCAGGAAACGGCAGAAGAGATCAATGTGCAGCACACGAATGCCTCAAAGCTTCCCGGAGCAGTCCTGCCGGAACACCTTCGGTGTACGAGTGATCTGGAACAGGCGGCGAGAGATGCGGATCTGTATGTGTTCGCGGTGCCATCGACGGCGACCCGAAAGACGGCGGAGCAGCTGAAAGGGATGCTTCCGGACGGCGCGCAGGTGGTCTGTGTGTCCAAAGGCATTGAAGAAGGGAGCCTGCTGCTCCAGAGCCAGATTCTGGAAGAAGTCCTGGAAAGCGGCGTCAGTGTGGGCGTCCTCAGCGGGCCTTCCCATGCGGAAGAGGTGATTCGGCGGCTGCCAACGGTGGTGGTGGCGGGATCTGCGGAGCGCCGCCTGGCAGTCTTCACGCAGGAAATCTTTATGAACAGCAATTTCCGGGTCTATACCAGCCCGGATATCTGCGGCATTGAGATCGGTGCTTCGCTCAAGAATGTGATTGCGCTGGCGGCCGGGATGCTCGATGGCATCGGTTTTGGAGATAATGCGCGCGCCGCGCTGATTACGCGGGGCATCAAGGAAATTTCGGAACTGGCGATCCGGATGGGCGGCAGGCCCGAAACACTGGCCGGGCTGACCGGAATGGGGGATCTGATTGTGACCTGCAGCAGCGTCCATAGCCGCAACCATCAGGCGGGGGTTCTGCTGGGGCAGGGGAAAACGCTGGCGGAAGCGGTAGAGGAAGTCCATATGGTGGTGGAAGGTGTCAATTCCGCGAAGGCGGCGCTGGCACTTGGCGAAAAGTATGGGCTGGAACTTCCGATTGTACGGAGCGTGTGCGCCGTCCTCTTTGACGGCAAGGCAGCGAAGGAGGAGACAAAGGAGCTGATGCTGCGGGACAAGAAATCGGAATGGGCGGGCCTGTCCTGGTGAGGCAGTGCCTGTGCTTTGGTGCCCTGCGGCAGGCGGCAGGGCATTCTGGAATTACAAAAAACGCATGGAATATGGCGTTTTGGGGCTGCTTTCGCCCCGGATACAGGCGGCAGAAGGCCGCACGAGAAACATTCATTACTATGTTTTAGGAGGAATGAGACTATGGCAGGTTTTGAAGATCGTATGGTAAAATTTTATTCCAGCGATGACAAGAATGTGACGATAAATGCAGTGCAGGGGCACTTTGCGACGTCAAACTCCCACATCAATTATTATGTGGATGTGACCCGTCTGAAGGTCCGCGTGGCGGAGGCAAAGGAGGCGGCACGGACGCTGCGGACGAAGCTTCTGCACCGCGTGACGACGGTGGATACCATCGTCTGCCTGGACAGCACGGAAATCCTGGGCGCGTTCCTGGCGCAGGAGCTGGAGAAGGGCGGGGACTTCCGTATGACCAACGAGCATGAGACGATTTATGTCATCCGTCCGGAGGAGAACAGCATCCACCAGTTTATGTTCCGCCAGAACAACCGGATGGCGATCGAGGGCAAGCATGTCCTGATCATGGTTGCAACCCTGACAACCGGGGAGACCCTGCGCCGGATTATGGAGTGCGTGGAGTACTATGGCGGCTCTGTGGCAGGTGTGGTGTCCATCTTCTCGACCCTGCCGAACGCGAACGGACAGCAGATCTTCTCCCTGTTTGACGCGAAGGATCTGCCGGGCTACACGGCATTTTCGCCGCAGCACTGCCCGTACTGCGCAAAGAAGCTGCCGATCGAGGCAATGGTCAATGGTTATGGCTATTCGTTGATGTCCCTGCGATAAATGTCGCCGCTTTCTATCAAGCTGGAGGTGTTTGAGGGACCGCTGGACCTGCTCCTGCACCTGATCGAAAAGAACAAAGTGGATATTTATGATATCCCGATCGCAGTCATATCTGACCAGTATATGGAATACCTGGACCGGATGAAGGGATCCGGGATCTATGACCTGGACACGATGAGTGATTTCCTGGTCATGGCATCCACGCTCCTCTCGATCAAGGCAAAGATGCTTTTGCCAAAGAAACAGAATGAAGAGGAAGAGGAGGAAGAGGATCCGCGGGCAGAACTGGTGGCAAGGCTGCTGGAATACAAGATGTTCAAGAGTTTTGCCCGTGCGCTCCGGGACAAGGAGCAGGGAGCCGGAGATATTGTGGTCCGGCCGCCGTCCCTGCCGGAAGAGGTGCTTGCCTACCAGCCCAAGATCGATACATCGGAATTGCTTGCAGGGATCTCCCTGCCGCGGCTGGGGCAGATTTTTGACGAGCTGATTGCGGCAGAAAAGCGTCGGATGGATCCGATCCGTGCGCGGTTCGGGGAGATCCGGAAAGAAGAGGTCTCGATCGAAGAGCGGATGGAAGAACTGGTGGAATATGCGGATGGAAGGGGACGGTTCTCGTTTTCCTCGTTTTTCCGTGACACGGAGAGCCATACGCGGGTTTCGCTGATTGTAACCTTCCTTGCCGTACTGGAACTGATGAAAAGCGGGGATTTTTCCGTGGTGCAGGAAGAGGCATTCGGGGATATTCTGATGGAACGCAGGGCGGCGGCGCAGGCATAAAGGGAAAATGGCTTTGAATGGTGAGGTGGCGCATATCGGAGACATGATCATAGAAAACGGGCAGCCGGATGAGGCAGGAGCCGTGGAAGGCACGCAGGTGCAGGTGGATGTGCAGTCGGACGAAGCAGGAGCCGTGGATGTGCAGTCGGATGAGGCGGGAGCCGTGGATGTGCAGCCGGACGAGGCAGAGGCTGTGGATGTGCAGTCGGATGAAGCAGGAGCCGTGGACGTGCAGCAGCCGGATTCCGGGCGGCAGAAGCTGAAAAACCGGATCGAGGGCATCTTGTTTGCCATGGGAAATTCCGTGGAGGCACAGGTTTTGTCCCGTGCGCTGGAAATTTCGGTGCAGGATGTGGTGGAACTTTGCGAGGAGCTTTCTAGGGAATATGAGCAGGCGGGCAGGGGCATCCGGATCCAGCGTCTGGAAAATTCGTTCCAGATGTCTTCTGCGAAAGAAATCTACGGAGATCTGATCCAGATTGCATCGCTCCCAAAGAAAGCGGTGCTGTCTGATACACTTCTTGAGACGCTTTCGATTATCGCCTATAAACAGCCTGTAACCAAAGCAGAGATTGACCGGATCCGCGGGGTGGCAAGCGGCCATTCTGTCAGCAAACTCATCAGCTATTCGCTTGTGGAAGAGGTGGGCAGGCTGGAAGCCGTTGGACGGCCCATCCTCTTTGGAACGACAGAAGAATTCCTGCGTTCCTTTGGCGTCAGTTCGCTCGAAGAGCTGCCCACCCTGTCTTCCACCCAGGTGGAGGAGTTCCGCGTCCAGGCGGAAGCAGAAGCAGACCAGCTGGAAGTGGGGATCTAGGGCACATCGAACATGGGCTTTGTGACAAAACTCCGTAAGGAGAAGATTATATTGTAACATGAAGGAGAAATAAAATGGTTGAAGCAACAAACAATTCTGTCATCAGAAGAATCTATGGGCTTCTGGACGAGCACAGCTTTGTTGAGCTGGGTGCAGGCGTCACAGCCAGGTCCACGGATTTTCTGGCAGAGGGTGAGAAACCCTCTTCGGACGGCGTGCTCACCGGCCATGGGCTGGTAGATGGGCGGCTGGTGTTTGTGTTTTCACAGGATAGCGAGGTGCTGGGCGGCTCGATCGGTGAAATGCATGCAAAGAAGATCTGCGCGATCTATGACCTGGCGATGAAGACTGGTGCCCCGGTCATTGGTTTCTTTGACAGCAGCGGACTCCGTGTGGCGGAATCTTTTGATGCGTCTGAGGCACTTGGGGCAATGATACGGAAGGCAAGCGAGGCAAGCGGCGTGATTCCGCAGGTTTCGATGATCTTTGGGAACTGCGGCGGCGGGCTTTCTGTTTTTGCAGGGCTGGCGGATTTCGTCTATATGGAAGAGGGCGCAAAGTTCTTCATCAATTCCCCGGATGCGATTCCGAAGAACTTCCGGGAGAAGGCAGATACAGCAACCGCAGTATACCAGTATGAAACGGCAGGGCGGGTGGATGCGATTGGCGCGGAGGATGAGATCCTTGCGAAGGTGCGCCGCCTGGTGCCGATTCTTCCAGGATCTTCCCGTGAAAAAGGATTCTTGTCTGAAAGTACAGATGACCTGAACCGGGGCGCTGCAGAACTGATGCAGAAAGAAGGGAATGCTTCAGAAGTGTTCGAGGAGATCTCGGATGATTATCTGTTCATTCCGTTCAAGGGCGGATTTGCCAAGGAAATGAGCGCCGGCCTGATCCGGCTGGGCGGCCAGACCGTGGGTGCAGTGGGTAACAGTATTAAGACAGCGGACGGAGAGCGGGAGCCGCTTTTGACAGCGGATGGCGCGGACAAGGCAGCAGAGTTTATCCGGTTTTGCGATTCCTTCGGGATTCCGGTTCTTTCATATGTAAATGTCAAAGGGTATGACCGGAGTTTTGAAGGCGAGAAGTACCTGCCCCGCGCGTTGTCACGTCTCAGCACAGCATTTGCCACGGCAAGCGTGCCGAAGATCACGGTTTATGGTTCCATTGCGGGCGGCAGCGCATATCTTCTGATGAACGCGAAGAGCATGGGCGCGGATATCGTTTATTCCTATCCGGACAGCAAGATGTTCGTGATGGAAGGGAAAGAGGCGGCAGCAATTCTTTCCACGAAGGAGAAGCCGATCTCTGCGATGCAGTTTGACCAGCTGGCAGGCGGGATTGAGAACGCGGTACGCCGTGGGTATATTGACCGGATTGTCAGCCATGCGGATCTTCGGAAATATCTCATTGCCGGATTTGAAATGCTTTATTCCAAGGAAGAGAATGGGGTATACCGCAAGCACAGCGCGAAGTAAGCGTGAAGATAAATGAGACGAAAAATCAATGATAAATATGAACGCACACAAAGGAGTTCTTCCATGATGAAGAAGAAAGTATCAAGCATCCTGTGCTTGCTCCTGGTTCTCTTTACCTTTGTTGCCTGCGGGGGAGACGCGGCGGACGACTACGGCGGAAAGACGAAGTCTGAGCTGCAGTCCCTTGCGGAACAGATGGTGACAACCCTGCAGGGAATGGAAACGGACCAGATGAAGGAGATCAAGGCAGCGTATGATGAGAAGCTTGCAGCAGATCCAAGCGATGGGGATGCGACACTGTATTCCAACCTGATTTCAGATTGGCTGGGAATTCTGCCGGAGATCGGGGAATACAAGGAAT
>CADBTO010000174.1 GCA_902797565.1 uncultured Lachnospiraceae bacterium | reverse complement strand
ATCGATTATGGAAAGATGGTTCAATACCCGTTTGGGTACGGGCTGTCCTATACCACGTTTGAACAGGAGATGGGCGCGCTGTCCGATGATGGCTCGTATATCAACTTTGATGTCACCGTAACGAATACCGGGAGTGCGGCAGGCAAGGATGTGGTGGAAGTATATTCCAACCCGCCGTACAGGAATGGCGGCATCGAGAAGGCTTCCGCAAACCTTGTGCAGTTCGCGAAGACCGGAGTGATCGAGCCGGGTGCGTCTGAGACGGTTTCGATTGCGGTTCCCAAAGAAGACCTGATGTCCTATGATGCAGACAAGGTCCGGGGATATGTCCTGGAAAAAGGAAAATATGAGATTTCGATCAACAGCGACGCGCATAATGTCATTGACAGCAGGATCTTCCATGTGAAGAAGACAGAGACTTACGGCGGTTCCAAAAAGAAGAAACGGGAAAGCGATCTGGTGCCAGCCACAAACCAGTTTGATTATGCCCGGGGCGAGTTCCCGTATCTGTCCCGGAAGGACGGGTTTGCGAACTTTGAGGAAGCCACGGCTGCACCTTCCAATACGGAGATGCCGGAGGAGCAGAAGAAAACCTTCTATAATATCAGCAACTATCTGACCGCGGAAGCGACGGCGAAGGATGAAGATGCGAATGCGGAAGTGGTGCAGACGGGGGCCGGGAGCGGAATCCGGCTGCAGGATCTGCGTGGGCTGGAAAAAGACGATCCGAAGTGGGACGAGTTTCTGGATCAGCTGACGCTCGATGATATGAACGGGCTGATTTCGCTGGGCGGTTACCAGACTGCGGCCATTGAATCTGTTGGCAAGGTCCGGACAAATGATTGCGACGGTCCTGCGTCCATCAACAACAACTTTACAGGCGTTGGTTCGATCGGCTTCCCGGTCGGCGTGGTGATTGCGGGGACATGGAACCGGGATCTGGCACATCGTTTCGGCGATTCCATCGGAAAGATGGCAAATGAGATGGACGTTTCCGGGTGGTATGCACCGGCAATGAACATCCACCGTTCGATTTTTGCTGGGCGGAACTTCGAGTATTATTCCGAGGACGGCATCCTGTCCGGATATATTGCGGCAGAGGCGGTGGAAGGCGCACAGGAAAACGAGGTCTACGCCTATATGAAGCATTTCGCGCTGAATGACCAGGAGGGGAACCGCTGCGATATGCTTTGCACCTGGGCGAATGAGCAGGCAATTCGCGAGATTTATCTGAAGCCGTTTGAGCGCTGCGTGAAGCAGGCGAACTGCCTGGCAGTGATGTCTTCTTTCAACTATATTGGAAACCGCTGGGCAGGCGGGACGAAGGAACTTCTGAAGAACGTTCTGCGTGACGAGTGGGGGTTCCAGGGCTTTGTGGAAACGGATTATTTTGGTGTGTATGGGTATATGAGTGCAGATCAGGCGATTCGAAATGGTTCAGATCTGATGCTTGTAAATTATCCGACGGAGACGAACGATGTCCGGTTCCGGGAAACAAACGGCGCGCAGCAGGCGATGCGTACTTCTGCGAAAAACATTCTTTATGTGGTGGCGAACAGCCGCCAGTATTCGGATGAGAACCTGGCAAAAGCCGATCAGATGCCAGTCTGGCGGGTTGTGCTTTACGGGTGCGACATTGCGGTCATTGGCCTGATGATGCTGCTGTCGTTCCTTTTACTCCGGAAATATCGGGAACGTGTGGGGATGGGCAGGAAGTAGGATCATACGAGTTCTATGCAGCGAAAAGCCTCCGGCAAATGCCGGAGGCTTTTTTTCAGTCAAAGCGTGTGAAGCCAACTGCTTCCACAATATCCAGTATTTTGGAATATACTTCCTCGTAGGTTTCCAGAAAGCCAGAAATCTCCTGATCCGGATGCGTGCTGCTCGCAAACTTTTCAGCGCCGCCCGTAATCCATTTTGCGTGGGTATACGCTACTGCAAGATCATGAACCCTTTTCTGATCATCTGTCATCGTTTTCTTCTCCCTTCGTGATCAATTCCTGGCCGGGATCATGCCCCGGCACTGGCAATACACTTGCATTCCATGTTATAGCACTTTTTATGATGGATTTCAAGCGGTAAATCCTGTTGAAATTGCATATTTTCTGCACGGGCGTTGATGCAGAGTATGATCCGCTGCCGTGTATGCGCGGTGCACCTCGGAGCCTGCCTTCCGCATCACAGCAGCTTCTTCAGGTTTTGCAGCTCTTTTTTGACTGCGCCGCCATCATAAAGGTTCGATCCGGTGAAGAGGACGAAGCCTTTGATGCCCTTGCTCCTTAGTTCTTTCACCTGCTTTGCCAGGTTTGTGGTCCGCATCTTCCAGCCTTTATCCCCGAAGTCTCCGCTGCCTGCGCGGTAGAGCGCCAGTCCCGCATAGAGCCGGACTTTCTTGTTCTTCCAACGGGAGGTGAAGTTTGCCAGGTACTGGGAGAACAGTTTGACGTTCCCCTTGCTTGTGTAGTTGTTTGTCCAGTATAGCTGGGGCATGACATAATCCACAAAGCCTGTTTTTTTCAGCCACTGCGTGATATCCATCCCGCTCTCCATTGCGTTTGTAAAGTTCCCCTGCGGCGAGATACCAAAGACCGCTTCATTTTCCGCATGCACCTTTTTGTATACGGCCTTGACCAGCAGGTTCACATTGTGGCGGCGCTTCGCAGCGGAAAGGTGGATTTTGTATTTTTTGGAACGGTTTCCGGTGTCCATATAGGAATCCGCATTGTAGGCGTAATCATCAAAGTGTATGCCATCCACATCATAGCAGAGCACTTCATCCACGGCCTTGAGCACCCGTTTCCGGTTGGATGCCTTTCCGGGATCCAGATAGGAATGCAGCTCCACGCGGTAGGGATTCATCCAGGCATGGAATTCGAGCCCCAGGTTGTGGCATTCCTCACAAAGGATTTCAAGTGGATCTTCATCCCATGAAGCAAATGCCTTCGCGCCGGTGACAGATTTTCCAGCTTTGATGTATTTGGAAACTTTGAACGTTTCGCTGCTCCAGATACAGTCGTCAAACGCGCGCACATGGAAAAAAATTGAATTCAGTTTATTTTTCTTTGCTGTCTGAAGGTATTTTCTGGCATTTTTTCGGAAAGTAGATTCTGATTTATTCGAGAGGCCGATTTTGTAAAACTCAAAGACGGATACCCAGATCCCGCGGAGTTCTTTTCCACTGGATACGATGGAGGCAGACTTTGCAGCCTCTGCTTCGGTGGAGAGTGCCAGGGTGCCTGCGTTCGCCTTTGCCGGTTCCTGATCCGTGGTTTGTCCGATGCGCCTGTCCGGGACTGATCCCAGAAGCCCCAGAATCATGAGGCAGACCAGGAAGATGCCTGGAATTCTTTTGGAGCGCAGAAAACTCCTGTGCGCTCTGGTGGATGCTTGTTTCTTCATAATAATCCTTCCTTCATAATCCTTTCTGTTGCTTTATGATCATTCATAACAAAAACAACCCCACTATACCAAAAAAATTCGTTTCATGCAACATTGCCGGAGAAAAAAGTTCGTGGTATGCTTAAAGCCTATGAAATGCCGGACAGGCAGTGCATGGATTCGGGGAGTAGTGCATGCCGGAAACAGGTGTGCGAAACGGGAGTGTTTGATAAAAGGAGAAAATGAAGATGCAGATCAGAATAAAACGGGCAAAGTTTGCGGGGGCGTGTATCTTGGCGGCGGCTTTTGCCCTGTTGCTGCTTGATGGCGCATTTGTTTCCGGGCAAAACCAGAGGAACATGGCGCAGGGGGCAGAGGCTGGCACTGGTGCGGAGGGGTCAGGCGTACAGGCGGCCGGGGGGCAGGCAGATGGGACAGAGCCGGTTGGCGCGGTTGCAGCGCAGGCAGATGGGACAGAGCCGGCTAGTGCGGCGGTGGATTCCGAATCGGCCGGGGCGCAGGATGCGGTGGCCCAGAATCGGGCAGGAGCAGCGATGCAGGGCTGGCTGGATACGACGTCCGGTGACCGGATGTACTATCAGGATGGTGTATACAAGACCGGGTTTACGAAGATCGGGAAGAAGTATTATTATTTTGATGCATATGGAATCCTGCAGACTGGAAAAGTCCGGACGCAGGAGCGGGTGTATGTCACGAACAAAAAAGGTGTGATCCAGTATATTAAGGCAGACGGAAAACTGTATTATTCCAATGGCAAGAAGATGACGGCGGCGGATGCGGAGGATTTCAAAGTTCAGAAACGGGCGGCAAAGATCGTCCGGAAAATCACGAACAGGAAAATGAGCGAGGAAGAGAAAATCCGGGCTTGTTTTGATTATGTCATGCAGTTTCCATATAAGACGATGCGTGTGTTTGATCCGTCTGATGGCTGGCCTGCGGAAAATGCGAATGACTTTTTTATACGGAAGGAAGGAGACTGCCATGCGGACGGGAGCGCGTTTGCGTACCTGCTTGCAGCCCTTGGGTACAAGGATGTGTATGTCTGTAATGATTCACTGGGAGAAAATGGCGAGGGACATAGCTGGACGGAGTTTCACGGAAAAGTGTATGATTCCCTGTTTGCGGAGGCAAAGAATTTCGACGATTATTATGGCGTGAGTTATGTACAATATGGACTGCAGCCCGTGCTGCATGTGCAGATTCCGTATTCCAGTGTTTCCCATGCGAAGAAAAAAGCAAAATCTTTAAGAAAAGAAAAAGAAGGATTAACATTTGATGCTGGTTCATACTATTTCTATGAGAAGGGGAAGATGATCCAAAACAGCTGGAAGGAGCTGGACGGGGGTCGCTATTACTTCCAGGAGGACGGGAAGGCGGCAACGTATAGCACGGAAATTGAAGGAAAGAACTATATCTTTGATACACTGGGACGCTTGCAGACACCGGAGGAAGAGCAGATCGTCAGTATTGGCGCCAAGCGTTATCTGGTGAGTCCTTCCGGAGAGGCGGTGTCTGGCTGGAATAAGGGACACCGGTACTATTACAATCAGAAGGGTGAGCGGATGACAGGTGCGGAAGTTGTTCAGACGATCTTTCTTGGACAAAAGAGATAGGTATTGTAAATTTTTGATATAAGAAAAATAAAGAAGCCTGAAAAGAAGCGTTGGAAGAAAAATGGGAAAAAAAGAAATGGAGGTGGTTCTGTGATAAAAAAAAGCTTGAAAGGAAGGATTATCCTGAGGGCCTGCGCAGCAGCCGTGACTGGCGTGTTCTGCCTGATGAGTCTGGTGGCGTGCGGGGGCAGTAGTACGATCGAAGAGGAGGACACTGGGGCAAATTTAAGCGATGCAGAAGCAGACGACCCGGATGAAGTTTCGGATGCGACTGAGGACGGTGATACACAGGAAGGCACAGATACGGAAGCAGATGCCGAAGGTGGTTCTGAGGATAGCTCCGGGAGCAATGCCGGAAGTACCGCGGGAAGCTCCGCCGGAGGAACTGCGCAGAATGCACAGGGGTCTTCCGGGCAGGCGGCGGCTGCGCCTTCTGCGGCCGGCGGTGGCGAAAGCGATCCAGGGGAAGATGCGTTTGTAGATGAAAACAGCGATCCGGATGAGGACGCCATCATCCAGGAAAACAGTGATCCGGATGTGGATTCTTCCGTGGGCGGAACTTCAGGTGCGGGTGCCGGGAGCAGCGCAGGTGATACAGAAGATGAATATGCGGGCTATGACAGGGAGTTCGTAGATGAGAATAGTGATCCGGAGGAAGAGTCGATCGTCGTTCCGGATGCGGGCTAGATAGAAACAATCGTTGTCTGGATGCGGGCTGGATAGAAACAATCGTCGTTTTGGATGCGGGGTGGATCGGGAAGAAGGGGGGACGCGGATTCGCCTTCTTACATATGTAAAAAACGGCCGGGAAAGGACAGATCCTCTCCAGGCCGTTTTTTGATGAAATATTTCGATGAAAAATTTCGATGAAAAATTTCTTTGCAGAATTTCAGCACGTTTTCGCCGATGTGCTGTGTTTGATCTTGTTTTTGCCGCCAGTTTATTTCTCAGGATATGTTCTGGCTGAGTTATTTCATATGGATGTCCAGAGAATCCCGTGTTGCAGCAATAATATCCTGCAGGATTGCAAGTTCTCTGGGGCTGCAGTCCTGCAGCAGCTCGTTGATGGAGGCAAGGTATTTTTTTCGCAGGCTGCTGATGCGTTTTTCGTTTCGATCCGGCTCCATGTCAGGCACAGTTTCCTGATTTATGCCGGGAATCCCCTCTGGATGCATGCCAGGCATGTTTTCCAGAGTCAAGCCGGGTGCAGTTCTCGATGTCAAGTCAAGCACGCTTCCTGGAGCCAGGCCAGCCACAGTTTCCGATGCCATACCGGGTGTAGTTCTCGATGTCAAGTCAGGCATGCTTCCTGGAGCCAAGCCAGCCACAGTTTCCGATGCTATACCGGGTGTAGTTCTCGATGTCAAGTCAGGCACGCTTCCTGGAGCCAAGCCGGGTGCAGTTTCTTGGTTTATGCCGGGTATCCTCTCTGGATGCATGCCAGGCACGCTTCCTGGAGCCAAGCCAGGCACAATTCCTGATGTCAGGCTGGTCACATCTCTGGGCTCCATGCTGGACAACCCCGAAGAAGTATTGGAGCGTGATTCTTTTACTTCACCTGTATCTGTGGGGAGCACCGGGTCTGGGTCCGGCGGCTTTGCGGGCGGGAGACCCAGCAGGTCTGGAATGCTCACGTCCAGCGCGGCTGCGATTTTCTCAAGGGTATCGAGCGGCGGGGCTTTGTTTCCGCCTTCAATCTTGCTGATATACGAATGCGTTGGACCGTCTTCTCCGGTCAGCAGCGCCAGATCCTGCTGTGTCATGTGTTTCTGTTTCCGGAATGCGCGGATATTTGCGCCGACGGTCGAATGGTTAGGTTCTTTTGATCGCGATATGGTATCACCTCCTCTGGCAGTGAAATGGTTTTGATTGCCCCAGAAGATGATAGCATAAAATGGTGGGAGCCTGCAAGTGGCAGGGCACATTTCATTTGAATTATGGTGGCGGGGGACGAGTGGATGGGTGTAATAAAATTGTAAAACGTGCTTGACCATGTGCATGCCAGAGGCGTGTGCCTCAACGGCGATGCCGTTTAATCGCTTAATAGCATAAAAAAGGGTTGGTCCAGCGCCTGTTTGCCGCTTTTTGCGTAATTGACAAAACGCGAAATGGGGTACGCGTTCCGCGGAAAGTGGGCTGTGTGGCATCTGGAAGTCGGGATGTGTACCAGGAGCAGCTGGAAGTCGGGCTGGGTGGACGGGAAGTATGATGTGGCTTGGGAGCATCCCGCGCGCGGAGCAGCGTGCACTAGACAGATAGAGTGGATTGGCAGGTGGAAAAACGTGCTTGACAGGTACGGGAAAAGGTGGTAATATCGTATATGTGAAAACATGTTGTAAAGTCCATCTAGAAAAACGGACAAAAACGAAGCCCTGTCTGGACTGCT
>CADBTO010000173.1 GCA_902797565.1 uncultured Lachnospiraceae bacterium | reverse complement strand
CGTTCTATCTGTCGTCCCATATGACGATCCATATCTCTTTCCATAAAGGATATTATAACAAAAAACGGGAAGTATGTCCATTCAAAACAATCAAAAAAAAGAGGCTTTGGCAAAACCAAAACCCCTTTTTCACCCGATTCAGACATCCGAATCAAACACCCGGATCAGACTCCGAAATCATACACCACTTTCCGCCGCCGGCAAATAGCTGTGCAGGTGCTGGCGGATGCTGTCCCGCATAATGATCTGCGGTGCACCTTTATTCTCCAGATAATCTTTCGTAATCCGGACTGTTCCAATATTCGCATCCTTCGGAATTTCATACATAATATCCAGCATGAACTCTTCAATGATGGAACGCAACGCCCGCGCGCCAAGATCCCGCTCCCGCGCACGCTTCGCGATTTCCCGCAGCGCGTCTTCTTCAAACTCCAGGTTCACCTCGTCATAGGCCAGCAGCTTCTTGTACTGCTTCAGGATCGCATTCTTCGGCTCTGTCAGGATTTTCATCAGCATCTCTTCCGAAAGCATCTGCAGGGTGAAAATCATCGGCAGACGACCGATAAATTCCGGAATCATTCCGAATTTCCGGATATCTTCGACTTTGACCTTGCTGAGGATATCCTCGTCTTTGTCATATTTGTCCTTCAGATCGGACACAAAGCCCATCGAAGAAGACTTGTTCAGCCGCTCTTTGATGATATCCGCCAGATCCGGGAACGCGCCGCCGCAGATAAACAGGATATTGCTGGTATCCACAACCGCCATCGGCACCATCGCATTCTTGCTCGACGCCCCGATCGGCACTTCGACCTCCGCGCCCTCCAGGATCTTGAGCATCCCCTGCTGGACAGATTCCCCGCTGACATCGCGCGTATGGGTATTGCGCTTCTTTGCCAGCTTGTCAATCTCGTCGATGAAGATGATGCCCTTCTGGCATTCCTCCACATCATTGTCCGCCGCTGTCAGAAGCTTGGAAACCACGCTTTCGATATCATCACCGATATACCCCGCCTCGGTCAGGGACGTGGCGTCCGTGATGGCAAGCGGGACATTGAGCAGGCGTGCGAGTGTCTTGACAAGGTATGTCTTTCCGCTCCCGGTCGGCCCGATCATCAGCATATTGGATTTTTCGATCTCCACACCGTCATCGTCATCCAGCAGGTTGTCACCCGCCGCAACGCGCTTGTAGTGGTTGTACACCGCAACGCTCATGACCTTCTTCGCGTGATCCTGGCCCACCACATAGGCATCAAGCAGTGCCTTAATCTCATGGGGCGGCGGGATATTCTTGATATCAATGACCGCTTCTTTCGCCCTGCGTGCCTTCTCCTTCTCCCGTGCCTTTTTGTTCTTCTTCCTGGGCTTCTGGGTATTCGGAATCATGGGACCGCCGGAGAAGAAGTTCATAATATCAGACAGATTCAGGAAACTGACATTCGGAAGGCCGGTGAAATCCGTATGGATCTGGCCGCCTCCCTTCTTCCCGGATTTGCCTTTTTTACCGGACCTGCCGCCTTCACCGGGAACCAGGGCCGTTTCTTCCTGCGCATCATCCGCATCGTCCTCGTCATCCTCGTCGTCACGCATCGGAATCGCTTCGATTTCAAACAGTTCCGGCGTGATCCCGAAAGAACTCATGGAGTCAAAGGTCTTCTGCATACATTGGTTGCAGACACAAACCTCATTCGGAAGATGCACCATTTTCCCCACGACACTCTCCGGCCTGCGGCAAATATAACAGACATCCTCGTACCCATCATCCTCGTCATCCCCGCCGTCTTCTTTGCCGCCGTCTCCCTTGCGTACTGCTGTATCAGAGGACTGGTCTCCTGATTTCCCAGGAAACTGGCCCTCTGGTTTCCCAGAGGACTGGTCCCCTGATTTCCCAAGGGACCGTGTTTCCTCGCCATCCACCACCAGATCCACCGGTGCGTCCTCTTCCGCCACTTCACGGAAATCTATGATTTTTGACATAAATCCATTTTCCTCGTCGATCAAATCCCGATCCTGAGCTTGTCCAGATGCCAGATGTCATCCACATAATCCTGGATGGTCCGGTCTGAAGAGAACTTCCCGACATTCGCCACATTGAGGATGGCCTTCTTCGCCCAGCCAGCCTCATCCTTGTACGCCTGCATGACACGCTCCTGCGCCTCTGCATAGCTGCGGAAGTCCTTAAGCGTGAAGTACGTATCCGCATACTGCGTGGACTGCGTATTCAGCAGCGAATTGTACAGATCCCGGAACAGCTCCGTGTCGTTCGGGCTGTAGAAGCCGTTGATCAGCTGCATCAGCACCTTCCGGATCTCCGGATCGTTGTTAAAGATATCCATCGGGTTGTAATCCCGCCGATGCTCGTGCTCGATGACCTCATCCGCGCTCATACCAAAGATGAATGCGTTTTCGATGCCCATCTCCTCCACCATCTCGACGTTTGCGCCGTCCATCGTCCCGATCGTCAGCGCGCCGTTCAGCATGAACTTCATATTCCCGGTTCCGCTGGCTTCCTTGCTGGCCGTGGAAATCTGCTCGGACACATCTGCCGCTGCAAAAATAATCTCCGCGTTGGACACACGGTAATCCTCGATGAAGACCACCTTCAGCTTGTTCTCGATGCTGCGGTCGTTGTTGATGACAGCCGCAACGTTGTTGATCAGCTTGATCGTCAGCTTTGCGATCCGGTAACCGGCTGCCGCCTTCGCG
>CADBTO010000172.1 GCA_902797565.1 uncultured Lachnospiraceae bacterium | reverse complement strand
GAGGTGTCTGAGCCGCTGCAATCACTGCCGGACGGACAGGCCGCGCCGGGAGCAGGAGCAGAGCCGGGGGCCGTTCCGGAAGCGTCCGGGGAAATGTCTCAGGGTGCCGCGACAGAAGAATCTGAAGACGTTAAAGAAGACTCCATGGGAGCGGGGGCGGTATCCGGAGAGGCATCTCAGGAAATGCCGCAGGCTGCTTCTATAGAAGACGCCCAAGAAGACGCCCAAGAAGACTCCAAAGGAAACTTCAAAGAAGACTCCGCAGAAGCGGGGGCGTCAGGCGGCGTGAATGCTGATCAGGACGATCAGAAAGAGGGGGAGATGCATGAAGCGGGTGGTGGCAGTGAAGCGAGGGAAACGGATGCTCAAGGTTCTGAAGAAGTGGGTTCCGCGGCTGATGAAAATCGCGATGGTGACGGGGCTGCTGGAGAAGAGCCCGCAGTTTCAAAAGATACGGAGGAAGGCACTGCTGAAACTGATGAAAGTGCTTCCGAAATATCTGGTGAAGCGGTCGCGACGGAAAGCGGGGAAGCGCTGAAAGAACCAGAGCCGATCAAGCCGATGACTGCGCCGATGCCGGAGGTGGTGCAGAATAACAGCGAGTACGCGAAGCCGTACCGTCCGAATACGCCGTTCCTGAATGACTTGCCGGCACCGCCAATTCATGTCAGGGCGAATGGAGAAGAGATCACGCTGGCAAATCAGAAAGATTATATTTTTGTCGATATCTTCAATTATATTGACTTTGATATCAATGAATCCCATGGCAGGAAAGCCGTGACAATGATCAATGGAAGGCCGTGCGGGTACACGGATCCGCTGCATGACGGAGACGAGGTTTCGATTGGCTGGGAGGAACGGGAGAGGCTGTATTGAAGGCGCGGGGAAAGACAGAGCGATGATGGAATTGTTTTCAATCGCCAGCGGCAGCAGCGGGAACTGTATTTGTATTGGAAATGACAGAACCCATGTCCTGGTAGATGTGGGCCTCAGCGGGAAGCGGCTGGAAGCGGGCTTGAATGAGGCGGGATACAGTGCAAAGGAAATGGCTGGGATCCTGATTACGCATGAGCACAGCGACCATATCATGGGTCTTGGAGTATTAGCACGGCGATACGGCCTGCCGATCTATGCGACGGCAGGTACGATTGCCGCGATCCAGGGACCGTGCAGGAAGATCGTGAAGGATATTGATGCAGGGTTGTTCCATCCCATCCGGGCGGATGTCCCGTTTTCGGTGGGGGAGCTTGAGATCGAGGCATTTTCCATTTCCCATGATGCGGCAGAGCCGGTGGGCTATCTTGCCGGAGACGGGAAACAGAAGATGGGGGTCGTGACGGATCTGGGGATGTATGACGATTATATCATAGAGCGGGTCAGTGGCCTGTCTGGCTTGCTTCTTGAAGCAAACCATGATGAACGGATGCTGGAAGTGGGCCCGTATCCCTATCATTTGAAACGGCGGATTCGAAGCAGCCGGGGGCATTTGTCAAACGCCATGAGCGGTCAGCTGCTGGATCGTGTTTTGAATGAGCGGATCTCGCGGGTGCTTTTGGGGCATTTGTCCAAAGAGAATAATTACGAGCGGCTCGCCTATGAAACCGTAAGGAGCGAGGTGACCATGGGGGACGGACCGTTCAGCGGCAGCGACTTTCCGATATCAGTGGCGCCCAGAGATGGACTTTCTGATCGGATTGTGGCATGATAGAAAAAGGAGTTCTTAAATCATGAAGAATAAAAAGCAAAACCGGGCGATTATTTCCGTCCTGGGGAAGGATACCGTGGGCATTATTGCGAAGGTCTGTACCTATCTGGCAGGCTGCCACGTGAATGTACTTGATATTTCACAGACGATTGTGGATGAATATTTCACGATGATGATGATTGTGGATCTGGAAAGTTCAATGAAGGATTTTGACCTGGTGCAGAAGGAACTCTCGCAGATCGGCGAGGAAATCGGCGTGGAAGTGAAGTGCCAGAGGGAAGAGATTTTTGAGATGATGCACAGGATATGATGGGTGGGGACGATGATAGGGATAGGTGAAGTTTATGAAACAAACCGGATGGTACGGGAGGAGAACCTGGATGTCCGGACAATAACCATCGGGATCTCGCTGCTTGACTGCATCAGCCCGGACCTTTCGCAGCTTTGTGACAATATCTACCAGAAGATCACGCGCGTGGCAAAGGATCTTTCGAAAACGGCGCAGGAGATCGAGCGCGATTATTCGATTCCGATTGTGCACAGGCGTCTGTCTGTCACGCCGATTGCGCTGGTGGGCGGCAGTGCGTGCAGGAGCACAGCGGATTTTGCACGGATCGCGAAAACGCTGGATGAAGCAGCGATGGCCGTGGGCGTGAATTTTGTTGGCGGATATTCCGCGCTGGTGGAAAAAGGGATGACGGAGAAGGATGAACTTCTGATCCGGTCGATTCCAGAGGCACTTGCCGCGACAGAGCGGGTCTGTTCTTCTGTGGCAGTCGGGTCTACGCGCGCGGGCATCAACATGGATGCGGTGCGGCTGATGGGATCCGTGATCAAAGAAACTGCGGAGCGGACGAAGGAGCAGGATTCGATCGGGGCGGCGAAGCTGGTGGTCTTCTGCAATGCACCGGATGACAACCCCTTTATGGCGGGGGCTTTCCATGGTGTGACAGAAGCAGAAGCGATCATCAATGTCGGTGTATCCGGCCCCGGTGTCATGCGCCGTGCGCTGGAAGAAACCAGGGGCGAAAGTTTTGAAGTCCTTTGCGAGACGATCAAGAAGACGGCGTTCAAGATCACGCGCGTTGGCCAGCTTGTGGCAAAGAAGGCATCGGAAAAACTGGGGATTCCGTTTGGGATTATTGATTTGTCGCTGGCACCGACGCCGGCTATTGGGGATTCCGTGGCCGGCGTACTTGAAGCGATTGGTGTGGAGAAGGCAGGTGCGCCGGGAACGACGGCAGCACTGGCACTCCTTAACGACCAGGTGAAAAAGGGCGGAATTATGGCATCGAGTTATGTCGGCGGATTATCCGGCGCGTTCATTCCAGTCAGTGAGGACCAGGGGATGATCGAAGCGGCGGAAGCGGGGGCGCTGACGATCGAGAAGCTTGAGGCGATGACCTGCGTTTGCAGTGTGGGACTTGACATGATTGCAATCCCGGGAGATACGACTTCTAGTACGATTTCCGGTATCATTGCAGACGAAATGGCGATCGGGATGGTGAACCAGAAGACGACGGCGGCACGGCTGATTCCTGTGATCGGGAAAGGCGTGGGGGAACGCGCGGAATATGGCGGTCTGCTGGGCTACGCGCCGATTATGCCTGTGAACGGCTTTGGCTGCGAAGCGCTGATTGCAAGGCAGGGACGGATTCCGGCTCCGGTGCACAGCTTTAAGAATTAGGGGGTGCCGGCGTACCAGGATGCGGAAAGGGGGAATTTTATGAAAGAATGGACATTGGAGGAGCGCTACCGGGTATTGCAGGGGCCGGAGGACATTGCGGATCTGCATGCGCGGATCAAACAGTCAGAGTACCGCCAGCGTTACCATATCCAGCCGGTGACGGGGCTGTCCAGCGATCCGAACGGGTTTTCGTTTGACAAAGGGAAGTGGCAGCTGTTCTACCAGTGGTGTCCATGGGGGGCGGTCCATGGGCTCAAGTATTGGTACCATGTCGTTTCTGAAGATCTGGTACATTGGAAGAATCTGGGTGTGGGGCTTCGGCCGGACCGGGATTATGATAACAAGGGCGCGCATTCCGGTTCCGCGATTGTGGAGGGGGACGATCTGTATGTTTTTTATACCGGGAATCACCGGGATGAGAATTGGATCCGGACGCCCTATACCTGTGCGGCAAAGATGGATGCTGCAGGGAATCTGGAAAAACTGCCCCAGCCGCTCTTTGGTCCCCGTGAGGATTATTCGGAGCACCAGAGGGACCCGAAGGTGCTGTACCATCCGGAGAGGCAGCGTTATTATATTTTCCTTGGCGCGCAGACGATGGACAAAAAGGGGACGGCGCTCATTTATGAATCGGAGGAACTCCTGTCCGGCTGGCATTTTGCAGGGCAGCTTAAAGTACAGGGATATGAGGACTTTGGCGGGATGTGGGAGTGTCCGTCCATCACGCGGATCAGCGGGAAGGATCTTCTGATCTTTTCTCCGCAGTATACGAAGCTTCCCGGCAGGGGGGAGGGCACGAACCATAACGTGTATTTCATCGGCCAGATGGATTATGACACGCTGGTCTTTGTTCCGGAAGGGGAATATCATTATCTGGATTATGGATTCGATTTTTATGCGGCGCAGACCGCGGCGAATGTGGGTGATGCGGACAAAGCGGTGCTGATGGCGTGGATGGGGCTTCCGGACAACCACTACCCGACGGAGCCGCAGGAGTGGGAAGGAAGCCTGACCTTGCCGCGTGAACTGCGGATTCTGGATGGGAAGCTGGTGCAGCGGCCTGTGGAAGGACTGGAGAAACTGCGCAGAGAAGAACGACAGTATGAGGATACTGGTACAGAATGCCTGCAGGGAGATCTGCCGGACAGTGCGGAACTGGAACTGGTGTTTGGTGAAGCGGGCATGGCTGGAGCAGGTATGGGCGAAGACGGGAGCAAGACTGCGGACGTGAACCTGTTTACGAGGGCGGATGGTTCCGGAGGGCTGCGCATCCATTATGATGCGGGGAAACGGTGCTGTGTCTTTGATAAGCGGGGACTGGAACTGCGTTTTAATGAGAAGGTGGGCGAAGTCCTGGAAATGCCGCTGGAAGCGGGGCTGCAAAAGATGCGGGTCTTTGTGGATCGAAGCAGCGTGGAGTTTTTCGTGAATGATGGGGAAAAGACGTTTTCGGCGCATGTATACCCGACGGCACAGGAACACCATTATCAGATAGAAGGTGTGGAGAAGATGCGGATCTGGGAGCTGGGAAGCGCTGTGGTGGATGACTTCGTGGTGTAGGAGAAGACGGGGGTGCCTCTGTATGGATGCATGATCAAATGGAAGGAGGAAATTTATGGACTTGAATCCGTATCGGAGCAGTATCTGGAAGGGTATGCTCATGGCACTTGCAGTGGTTATTTTGGGGCTGCTTGCCTGGCCGGGAGAGGTTTTTGCGGCAGAAAGCGGGGCGCTGCGTGAGCCGCAGAACGGGATTCCCCTCGTGATTGTCCATGTGGATGAGGCGGCACAGGGGTTTGGTACAATCCAGGAGATGAACGGAAGCGCGGACCATAGCATCAAGTGCACAGGAACTGTGGAAATCAAGGTGCCGGATGGATGGGAAAGCCCTTATGGGAAAGGAGATATGCCGGCAGGAGAGATCAAGCTGGATTATATTCGTGGCAGAGGGAATTCCACCTGGGGAGCATCCAAGAAGCCGTACAAGATTGTACTGGAAGAAAAGGCAGATTTGTTTGGTATGGGAGCTGCGGATGATTGGGCGCTCATGGCAAATGCGGGGGATGGCACGCTGATCCTGAACCGGATTACAAGCTGGCTGGGAGAACAGACAGGTATGCCCTATACGCCGCAGATGGTTCCGGTGGATCTGGTGATGGAAGGCGCAAGCGGCAGCAAGTACCTGGGCAGTTATTGCCTCAGCGAGACGGTCAAAGTCGGGAAAAGCCGTGTGGACATTGACAAGTTACAGACGAATGTGGAATCAACGACAGAAGAAGAGAATATTACGGGTGGATACCTGCTCTCGTTGTACACAGATGAACAAAACAGCGATGAGCCGGACAGTACCGTTTTTTCAACGAAATATGGCGTGAATTTTATCAACAAGACACCGTCTTATGATGACACCAAAGGGGCCTTGACACTTGGACAGGAATTGCAGCGCACGTATATTCGAAAGACCATTCAGGAGATTGAGGATCTGATCATGGAGCCAGAACACATTGATCAGGAAGCGCATGACCGGATTGATCAGAAGATGGATTTACAGTCCACAGCAGATTACTGGTGGATCCAGGAGTTTTCACGGAATGGCGATGCCTATGGGACGTCCAGTACCTACCTGTACAAGGAGCGTGGGGGCAAGGTCTATTGGGGGCCTCTGTGGGATTTTGATATTGCCTGGGGAACCGTCATGGAAGATGCTCCGGAGGAGCCTGTGATGGTACAGGGGTTTTCTAATACCAGCATGCCATGGATCGATGCACTTCGGAAGAAGGATCCCGCATACCGGGAAATCCTGAAGCAGCGATGGGCAGTGTTTGACGCGAAGCTAGAAGAACTGGTACGGGATGGAGGCCTGATCGACCAATATGGGAAGGAGTTATCTCTTTCGCAGAAGCAGGATTATCATCAGTGGACAGATGGCCGGGATCCAGATGCGCCAGGCTATGCGTTTTACCAGGGTGCGGAGGATTATCAGGGGAAGCTGGAGGGGCTCAAGCGATGGATCCGGATGCGCAGGGAGTGGATCAATACCAAACTCTACCTGCTTGACAAGACAGAGGTGAAAGTGTCTTACGAGGTAGATGGAGCAGTCACGAATACAGAAGTATTCAACATGGAAGATTTTTTTGAAACGGCGTACCATCCGATCAAAAAGGGGTATGTATTCAACGGTTGGGTGGATCAGACAACCGGTGAATCTGCGGCGGGAGCCAGGCTGTATGATGATGTGACCTTTACAGCGACGTACATACCGGAGAAAGAAGCAATCGCGCCGCAAGGGCTGTTTATGAACCAGAAAGAAGACTGGATATCTTTGAATGCAGGCTGCTACTTTGTCGGGAATATTACGATCTTTCCGGAGGATGCGACGGATCAGCATATCGATTTTTCCGTGTCAGATGAAAGCGTTGCGGAGTTTACAGAGCAGGATGTCCTCACACTGAAGAAGACAGGCGATGTGCGCGTGAAGGCGACGCTCTATAATGGAGTGAATTCGTCCTTCCTGCTTCATGTATGTGATCCGGATGAATATCAGGAACATTCGATCGAAGGCTTTTCCGTGAAGAGAAAGGCCATGACCATTGAGGAAGGAAGTGCAGAGCAGATCGCGTATGAACTGGCACCAAAAGCAGGCCCTTATACAGGCGGGTATTGGGTCAGGTTTTCTGAAAAAAATCAAAAGATTGCAGTGGCTGATATGAACGGCGCGGTGTGCGGGGTTGCGCCCGGAAAGACGACTGTATCCGTGGAGCTTACGTATTTAGGAGATGTCATATTTTCTGAAAATGTAGACGTTACCGTGACTGCAAAAAACAGAAAAAAAGATCCGGTGCAGGCGAAGGGAAAAACGGTGAAGCTGGCTGAAAAGAAGCTGGCATCGAAACAGGTGGCTATTCCCCGGAAGAAAGCGATCACAATCTCGAAGGCGAAAGGAACTGTGACATATAAACTGGTTCATGTCAATCAGAAGAAAGGGAAGTTCTCCGTGGATGAGAAGACCGGGAAGATTACGGTGAAACAGGGTTTGAAACAGGGAACTTATCGATTGAAGGTGAAAGTTCAGGTTTCAGATTCACCGAAATACCTGCATACGGAAAAAACGGTGAATGTTGTCATCAAGGTTTCATCATGATACGGTGGCATATGACAGGGAGCATGTATCCGGATATTTCGGGGCGTTGGATTAAACGGGGTGAAGTGCAGTGAGGACGTTTCGTAATGATGAGATCATGCGGATTGCGGTGGAGCAGTCTGCGAAGGATCTGAACTGTGATGCAGGTGATTTTTTCCGGGAAGAGAATGTGGTGGTTCCATTTGTGCTTACCAGGGAGGCAAAAAAATATTATAAAGAACCGATAGCCTGCAATTTTGTTTCTTATGGAAATAATATCGTTGCGGCGGCAACGGGAGAGGTGGAAGGGATTGTCCGGGAGTACCTGGAGCGGTTTGAATTCTATCATTGTTTTGAAACGCCGAATCTGCACTGGTTGAATGAGCGGTTGATGGAAGTGGGGCATAAGGTCTGCTTTATGGCGGAGTATTATCTGCCGGATGCCTGTAAAATCAAAACGAGCAGCAGCAATTATGAGATTAGGGTTCTGGAGCGGGAGGATTTTGCAGGGCTGTATCTTCCAGAATGGGGGAATGCTCTGTGTGCGGACAGGAAAGCACTGGATGTGCTGGGGGTCGGGGCATATGACTGGGGCAGACTGGTTGGTCTGGCTGGATGCTCTGCGGATGCGGAGCAGATGTGGCAGATCGGTGTGGATGTATTGGCGGAATACCGGAGGCAGGGGATTGCGTCGACGCTGACGGGTGCACTGGCAGGAGAGATTCTGAAACGCGGGAAGGTGCCGTTTTATTGTACGGCCTGGTCGAATCTGCGTTCGGCACGGAATGCGATCCAATGCGGTTTTCTTCCGACGTGGGTGGAGATGACCGTGAAGCCGGCGGAAACGGTTGACAGGATGAATCAGCGGGAAGATGACCAGAGTTAATGATTTTGACAATCTTTGACAATCACGAAAATTTGTGGTATTATGCTGTAAATGCAATGATTGTTGCGTAAATTCCAGATCAGACCAGATTAGACATAGAAGGGGGTAAAGCATATGGCATGGTATGATGAGGCTTGTTTTTATCACATTTATCCGTTGGGGCTGACCGGGGCACCCGCGCAGAATGCGTATGATGGAGTAACGCACCGGCTGCGCGGCCTGGTTCCCTGGATTGCACACATCCGGGAGATCGGCTGCAATGCGCTCTATATTGGACCGTTGTTCGAGTCTGTGGGGCATGGGTATGAGACGACGGATTACAAGAAGCTGGACAGCCGGTTGGGGGACAATGAGGATCTTGTGGATTTTGTGCGTGAGTGCCATAATGCAGGCGTTCGGGTCATCCTGGACGGTGTCTTCAACCATACGGGACGGGATTTCTTTGCGTTCCGGGATATCCGGGAGCATCGGGAAGGATCGCAGTACAGGGATTGGTACTGTAATGTCAATTTCTGGGGCAATAATGAATACAATGATGGATTCAGTTATGACAACTGGGGCGGCTTCAATCTGCTGGCGAAGCTGAACCAGCGGAATCCGGCGGTACGGGATTACATCTGCGATGTGGTCCGTTTCTGGGTGCAGGAATTTGATATTGACGGAATCCGGCTGGATGCGGCAGACGTGCTGGATTTTGAATTTATGAAAGCGCTGCGCGGCGTGGCGAATACGGTCAAAGCAGATTTCTGGCTGATGGGCGAGGTGATCCATGGGGATTACACGCGCTGGGCAAATCAGGATACCCTGCATTCTGTCACGAATTACCATTTGCACAAAGCCTTGTATTCCGGGCATAATGACCATAATTTTTTTGAGATCGCGCATACGGTGAAGCGGCTCTATGATATGGGCGGGAGTCGTCCGGATGGACTGAAGCTGTATAATTTCGTGGACAACCACGATGTGGAACGGATTGCGACGAAGCTGGTGAATCCGGCGCATTTCACGCCGGTGCATATTTTATTATACACGCTTCCGGGGATTCCGTCTATCTATTATGGTTCAGAGTTTGCAATCGAGGGCAGGAAGGAGCGTGGGTCGGATGCGTCCCTGCGTCCGGCGCTGGATCTGGAGAATTACGCGGATGCCGTGGAGAAGAATCCTGCGACGAAGCTGATTGCGCGGCTTGGAGCAGTGCGGCAGCAGACGCCGGAACTTTCTTACGGGAACTATCAGGAACTTGTGCTGAAAAATCGGCAGTACGCGTTTGCAAGGGATTTCCAGGGGAAGCGTGTCGTGGTTGCTGTGAATAATGATGACGCTCCGGCAAGCCTGCAGCTTCCGGTTTCCGGCGCGGACTGCTATGTTGGCATGCTTTCCGGGGAGAAGGTTTCTGTATCAGGCGGGAAGATCTCTGTGACGATTGCCGCGTCTTCCGGGGATATCTGGGTTCCCTGTACGGAGGATACGGTGGTTTTGGAGGAGCCGGTTTTGTTAGATCGGATCCAGACAGAGAAGAAGGAGGCCGGCAAAACTGCCGCAGGAGCAGCGGGAGTGCAGACGGAGAAGCCCGCGGGAGCAGCCGGGGTGCAGCCGGAGAAGACCGCGGGAACGGCGGGAGTGCAGCCGGAGAAGACCGCGGGAACGGCGGGAGTGCAGCCGGCAAAAACCTATGAGGAAGGCGTGATTGCCGGACTGCAGGAGGCAATCATCGCCATTATGGAAAAGAATGGACCGGTAACGGACCAGATGCGGCGGGATGTGTATAATAATACACATCATGATTCGCTGGTGATTTGGGTTAAGAGTTTTCGGTGAGGAGAGTGAGAAAGCGATTTTTTTTAGATTTTTAGCATAGAGCATGCTTGACTTTGTGTTTCGTGCATAGGTTTCATGCGGGTTTCAAAAAGATTGTGATCATAAGTGGCATGCTGTTATTTGCCTATGTATACCGCAAAAGAGGCAAAAAAATCAATAGATGCATAGCGTATTGGGGCAAGAACGAAAAATTATATCGTTACATAACCTCTGAAGGGAATGTGCATGATTTCAAGGATGGAATTCGTTCAGATGATGAAAAAATTCCTGTATTGTATCGAGAAATGAGCAGCAAAGGGCGATACTGGTATATGCTGGCAAATGAAAGCAGCTCATAGGTGGAGAGGGGGGTGCTTTTTTCAAACTCCGTCCAGGCGGCGAGTTCATGTATGGTTTCCGTAAGGCGGATAGGGTAAAGCCTGCGGTTACGGTGACCATTTATGTAGGATTGGAGCATTGGGACGGGCCTTTAAGATTAAGCGACATCGTAGAAGAAGGTTCTGAATATGTCAAGTGGGCATCTGTCTTTCGACAGATGCCTTTTATCATCATTACAGCCAACAAGATTTCTGGGGAGACTATCCGGATACATGATAGATAACTCCCCGCACCCCCTGGGATATCGCAGCAGGTACTGATATTGCATCGAAGACATTGAATCCGTATTTCTTAACCGTTTTATCCTACATGGCGTTCGAATTTGGTAAACCCCAGGATTTTTTCGATTTCATCTAAGGCATCCTCAGGAATATGGAAACCGCTTGCTTTCATATTATTTTCAAGCTGGGAAGCCCTGCTTGCCCCGGCAATTACGCAGCTGATTTCCTGTCTTCGAAGAATCCACGCCATTGCCAGGATGGACAAATTGGTATTTAATCCGTCCGCAATCTGTTCAAGCTTTCCTACCATTTCTAAATTTTCATCCGTAAGCATCTGGTTAATCTGCTTGTCTGCCTGATGGGTGGCGCGAGAGCCTTCTGGCAGAGGCTGCCCCTTTTTGTATTTTCCAGTTAAAAGCCCTTGGGAGAGCGGGGAAAACGATGTGATTCCGATTCCATGTTTTTTACAGGTATCCATGATGTCGTGCTCAATATAGCGATCTACCATATTGTATTGCGGTTGGATGACTGTGAGCGGATGCAAATGATATTTCTCGATGATTGCTTCCGCTTCTTCCAGCCTTGCACTCCCCCATTCCTCACTAACTCCGTAGTATAGAATTTTTCCTTGTGTCACGAGATCGGAAAGGGCACGCAGGGTTTCTTCCATTGGCGTTGTGGTATCAAAGCGGTGGCAGAAATATAAATCCAGGTAATCCAGCTGCATATTTTTTAAGGAACGGTCAATGCTTTCAAAAATATGCTTCCTGGAAAGTCCCCAGCCGTTTGGGCCTTTCATGGTCGGAAAAAAAACCTTGCTTGCAATGACAAGCTCGGAACGGGGATATTCTTTTAATACTTCACCTAAAAAACGTTCTGCGGCTCCTCCGCTATAAGCGTCCGCGCAGTCAAAAAAATTGATTCCTGATTCATAAGCAAGCTTTACGACTTCCTTTGCAGTATCTTCCTGGCTGCTTCCACGCAGGTCAGTCATCCAGCTTCCCAAAGCAACCTCGCTGATTTTCAGCCCTGATTTGCCTACACTTCGATACTCCATAATTACCTTCTCCTTTTTCTGTATCTTTCTTTTTGTCCACAGTGCCTAAACAGGGATGAGTATTGAAAAAATACTGAATGGCAGCACCCAGACTGATTGTATTATGAAAATTTACCATCCAATTTTGCATAGTATATCATAAATATTTTATATTATCAAGAATTATTTTGGATACATGTAAAATATTTTTTTGTGAGTGGAAAGTTTTTTTGGAAAATCCAGCAAAAAAGATGACCCAAACAGAAATCTGTGATAACCTCGTATGTACGAGCGCGTCTCTGCCGGCGTTATTCGATATCGACGTACTAAGGTGATGGGACACTTTTCGGAAGTAAATGTTATGGATGATCGCTGCAGCAGCAGGTTGGAAATTCGGCAATATGACAAGGTTGGGTTGCTGACAGGGAGTTGATCGCTGATGTGGGAAGTTGCCCGGAGGATTGGAGTATGATAGGTATTTCGATGGATGATATTGCAGAAAACCTTGAGACAGGACATAAAGCGGCGTGATATTGTTTGATTTTAGAATACAGGGATAGGAGAATGGGAAGGTGAGACCGTGAATTCTCTGAGAAAGAAAAGACCGAGGGGCTTGAAAGGAAAGGATTTTTGCGGTATCATATCTTGAAAAGGATGGAGTATGCCCGCTTGGTTTTGATACCTGCAAAAGGAGGCGAACAGATTTATGAAAATCCCTGTTGGAAAAGAGTATTTTGACGAGATTAGAAGAGAACATGCTTATTATGTAGATAAAACGGAATTGCTTTATCAATTGGTGGAAGAGACGACAAACGAAGTGACGCTGTTCACCCGGCCCCGACGGTTTGGCAAGACGTTGATGATGAGTATGATGGATAATTTTTTCAGCATTCAAAAAGACGACAGTCATGATCTGTTTGAAGGTCTGGACATTATGGAGCATAAAGACTTCTGTGATGAATGGATGAATCAATATCCCGTGCTGTTTGTAACGCTGAAAGGTGTGGAAGCGCTCTCCTTTGAGGAAGCCTATGGAATGCTGCAGGGGAAACTGGCGGATTTGTGCAAAAAACAAATGTGTCTGCTTGGTAGCGAACGAGTTAATTTGGCTGATAAGAATATTTTTCAAAGTCTGGTGGATCAGGAAGCTTCTATGGTCAATGTTAAAGGCTCCCTCAAAACGATCATGCGTATGATGGCTGCGCATTACGGGAAACCGGTTATCCTCCTGATTGATGAGTATGACGTGCCTTTGGCAAAGGCAAGTGAGCTGAACACGGAGAGAAACAGGTACTATCAGAAAATGCTGGATTTGATTCGTGGAATGTTTGATGCCGCGCTGAAGATCAATGAATATCTGAAGTTTGCCGTGATTACCGGATGCCTCAGAATCGCGAAAGAAAGCATCTTTACTGGGACGAATAACTTTATGTCCTATTCAGTCCTGGATGAGGATTTCTCGGAATTCTTTGGCTTTACCCGGGACGAGGTGGACAAGCTTCTGACGGATACAGGCTTTATGGATAAACGGGAAGTTATCCGTGACTGGTATGATGGTTATGTTTTCGGCAACACGCCTGTTTATTGTCCATGGGATGTTGTAAGCTATGTACAGTCTCTTTTGAAAAGAAAAACTGCGAAGCCGAAGAATTACTGGAAAAACACGAGCAGCAACGGGATTCTGCTGACTTTTGTAAAAAGAATGGATTTCGATGTGAGTGATAAGTTCGAGACTTTACTCAATGGCGGCACGATTCTGCAGACGATTTCGGATGAACTGACGTATGACACTTTGCACGAGTCTGAAGAGAATCTTTGGAGCGTTCTTTTGATGACCGGATACATCACGAAGGTTGATCCTGATGCAGAGGGCGATACGGTAGAACTGGCCATCCCCAATGTGGAAATATCAAATATCTTCGAGGAAACTGTTGTCAGGTTTTTTAAGGATACACTAGACCGGTCAAAACAGACAGAACTGATGGAAGCCCTGTGGAATGGGGACGAAGAGACCGCGTCAAAGCGGATGACCGATCTGTTATTTGATACGATAAGCTTCCACGATTACCATGAAAACTATTATCATGCTTTCCTGACAGGCATCATTTCCGGGCTGGGATATGCGGTTAAATCCAATCAGGAAAATGGACTGGGGCGGTCAGACATCGATGTAAGAGAGAAACGAAGAAAAAGGGGACTGATTCTGGAAGCAAAGAAATCCAAAAAAGAAAAAGATATGCAGAAAGATGCGCTGGACGGGAAACAGCAGATTGTGGACAAACAATACCTGCGCGGCTTTCCCGGATTTGAATCTGTGATGTGCTACGGAATATCTTTTTTCGAGAAAAAAGCCCTGGTTAAAAAGCTGTCGTTTTAGGGAAAATGGGAGGAACGGTATGCTGAAAATCTACTACGGAGATATGGAAGATGTGATTCACAATACCGCAGTGTATTTCAAATTCAACTATATGCCGAAATGGTTTGAAGATCCGGATGTCATCCAGATGGTGAAGGACGTAGACAAATCTGTTGTTCTTGGGAACGGGGCGATTGACAGCCCTGTGCTGGGGGTGATTGCACCTGTGACACTGTCTGGTGGATTAAAAACATTGATCTTGATTGATAAAGTGCCGGAGAAGGTTTTTAATGCGTCGAATTGCGGGGACAACTGTGCAAAATGGCTGCTTCGTATCGGAGAAAAAAAAGACGTGACGGTCAATCTTCGCCATCTGATGGATTTTGGACCGGAGCCATTTGAGGCACTGGTTATGAACACTGGTGAACAGGTTCATAATATGGATCAGGTCCTTTCGGTGGCAGGGAGGTATGTCTGATGCGAGGAACGGTGTTTTTGACGGTACAGTCGACTCATCTGAAATATGAGATGGCTTTTTCAAGGAATATTACAATTTTGAAAGGAGATAGTGCCACCGGAAAGACGACGCTGGTTGATTTGATTCGGGAGTACAACCTGAATGGGACAGATACGGGTATCAGTCTGCACTGCAGCTGTCCATGTTATGTGATTGCAGGAAATACATGGAAGGAACAGCTGCAGGGGATTCGAAAGGGCCTGGTATTTATTGATGAAGGAAACAGGTTTGTCACATCCGAGGAGTTTGCAAAAGCCATACGGGGGACGGAGCATTATTATGTCATTGTGACGAGAGAGAGTCTGGTTAATCTGCCGTACAGTG
The DNA here is from genome assembly GCA_902797565.1 of uncultured Lachnospiraceae bacterium. Lineage (GTDB taxonomy): Bacteria > Bacillota > Clostridia > Lachnospirales > Lachnospiraceae > Weimeria. The sequence goes on along the minus strand of CADBTO010000172.1, from coordinate 5,178 downwards.
TGACAGAAATATATGGGATTCATAGTTCTGGAAAATATGCTTATCAGGAACCAGTGTACCATCATATGGTTCGCATATATCGGGATTATACAGTTCCGGAAGCGGACAGGATTGATCGAATGCTTGTAGAGGATTCGAATGCGGGATATGATTTTTTCTCCGGGTTGTCCGATACGAAGCAGATCCCATGTATTTCCGCACAAGGCGCGTCAAATATTTTTGGTTTCCTGGAGAATGTGGGTTCGAAAGAAAGTGTGACTGTCATTGCGGATGGTGCTGCGTTTGGATCGCAGATGGAGAAGGTGTACCAGATTCTGCTTCGGAGGCCACAGATCCAGTTGTATCTGCCGGAATCTTTTGAATGGCTGATTCTTTCGGCGGGAGTTTTACGAGATACGGAAGTGGCAAGTATTTTGGAAAATCCGTCGGATTACATTGAGAGCTGCGAGAATTTTAGCTGGGAGCGGTATTTCACGCGTTTGTTGACAGAGAAGACAGCGGGAACATATATGAGATATTCCAAGGTGAAGCTGAATCCGGTTTTTTTGCAGGGGCGGATCTGCGCGCAGATCGCTGCTGCATTGCCGGAGAAGCTGGGAAAGATCCTGGCGTCTGGTTTGGAGGGGGAATACGGGGAACCCTGCCAGGATTAGAAAACGGATTTTTCGGATTTTTCGGATTTCTTAAAGAATCGCTTGACAGCTTTGACCAAAAGGCGTATGGTAACAAAGTACGCGTTTGTTGAAAAACTGGTGCGCAGAATAACAAAATGGTGCATCGGGAAGGATGCAATACTTAGAAAGGAGGTGAGAATCATTTGGAAGCAAAAAAAAGAACGAGGTTTTTGACGGTCTGTATTGTGGCTTTGATCGTGATGCTGGTGCTGATCGTCCTGACACTTCCGCATTCTGTGAAGCATGAGACGATCAAGGAGGCGATGCGGGACGCGGTTTTGCATGACTCGAACAAAATCCGCATCTTCGGATTAGACGTAGATCCGTCTTTGTATGCCGGTTTTCTGGTGACGGGGGGCTTACTGGTCTTTGCAGCATTGCTGCGGATTTTTGTGATCCCGCGGTTCCAGATTGTTCCGGGGAAGCTGCAGCTCCTGCTGGAAGAGTGGGTTGGCTTGTTTGACGGGTTGGCGAAATCGAACAGCCCGCACAGGAATCGTGCGCTTGGTGCCTATATCTTTGCGGCGGGTTCCTATATCTTCGTTGGGACGATGTTCGAGCTGTTCGGGTTCCAGGGGCTGACGACGGAAGGGCATTCTATTTCGCTGCCTGCGCCCCTTGCGAACATTAACGGCGCGATCGCGATGGGATGTTTTTCCTACCTGTTTATATTGTTCGGCGGAATCACATCGAACCATATGCGCGGTGTTGGAGCAACGCTCAAGGAGTTTTCACTGCCCGTATCCATGAGTTTCCGACTCTTCGGGGCACTGCTCTCCGGTATGCTGACTACAGAATTAGTATACTATTACATTACGCTCAGCTTCATTTTGCCAGTTGTCGTCGGCGTCTTGTTTACGGTCCTGCATGCAATCATCCAGGCGTATGTCCTGACGATGTTGACATCGGTTTACTATGGTGAAGTGACGGAACCAATGGAGTAGTTTTGTTTGTTAAATGATAATGAAGGAGGCAATAGAATGTTGAATAACAGGATAAAAACGATCCCGTTTGTGTTGGCGGCGATCATTCTGGTTCTTACGGCGGCGCTGTTCTTTGGTATGGGACAGGCGCAGGCAGCAGATGGGGACGTGGCAGCTGTGTCAATTGAATCGGCGCAGGCAGCAGCAACCGGGACGAAGGCGATCGGCGCAGGCGTTGTGGTTGGCCTTGCAGCGCTTGGCGGAGGGATCGGCATGGGCCTTGCGATTGCAAAGTCAAGCGAAGGAACGGCACGTCAGCCGGAGGCAGCAGACAAGATCCGTACAGTGCTTATGCTGGGGCTTGTGTTTATTGAGACCGTCGTCATCTATGCGTTGATTGTGGCAATCCTCATTATCTTCGTCATGTAGCGGCAGGCAGTATGGTAAGTATCAGGGACTGGAAAATCTGAAAGGAGAGGATTATGCCGTTAGGTATAGATTTTACGCAAATTTTTCTCCATCTTTTCAATGTAATCATCCTGTTTGGCGGCCTGTACTATCTGCTTTATGCTCCAGTGAAGAATTTCATGAAAACCCGGGAGGATTATTATAAAAACCGGGAAGAGGAAACAGGAAAGCAGCTGGAAGAAGCCAGGGAGCAGAAGGAAGAATATGCCGCGAGGCTTGCGAAGGTAGACGAGGAGATCCGGGAGAGGCAGAAGGAGGCAGAGGGTGAGCTGGCGCGGGCAAAGCGTGAGCAGAAACTTGCTGCGGAAACGGAAGCGAAAAACATCATTTCCCGGGCAAAACAGGAGGCAACCGAACAAAAGGCACGGATCATCGACAGTGCACGCGGAGATATTTCCGAATTGATCGAAGAGGCGGCCAGGAAGATGATGTTGGAGGAAACTACGTCGGAACTCTTTGACGCGTTCTTAGGTGAGGCGGAAAGGAGTGTGGAACATGGCGTCTGAATTAAAAGCAACCCAGGCATTCCTGTATTCCAATGTCGAGCCGGATTCCGCGCAAAAAGAACGGTTTGAGCGTTTCTTAAAGAAAAAGTACGAGGAAGACTATCAGCTGGTTTGGGTGCGGGATGCAAGCATTCCGTCAGGGTTCAAACTCGTGGCAGGGAGCGATGCCTACGACTGGACCCGGGAAGGACGGTTCGCGCAGCTGAAAAATATGCTGAGCGAAGTTGCTGTATCGCGGCCGGATGATGGCAGGGACATTATCACACTGTTCCGTACATCTCTGGATGAGTGGGTCACGGGCGTCATTGCGGAAGAGGAAGGCGTGGTTCTGTCCGTCGGGGACGGGATTGCGCGTGCAGCGGGGCTCGAAAATGTGGCCTATGGAGAGATCGTACTGTTTGAAACCGGGATTACCGGTATGGTTCAGGATCTTCGGCCGGACAGCACCGGGATCATTCTGTTTGGGGATGAGCAGGAGGTCATGGAAGGAAGCACCGTGCGCAGGACAAAACGGACCGCAGGAATCCCTGTAGGAGAGGGCTTCCTGGGGCGTGTTGTCAATGCACTTGGGGAGCCGATTGATGGTGGCGATCCCATTACGGCAGATGACTACCGTGCGATTGAGTCTCCAGCACCCGGTATCATAGACCGTCAGGCGGTGGATACACCGATGCAGACGGGGATTCTGACCATTGACTCAATGTTTCCGATTGGCCGCGGCCAGCGGGAGCTGATCATTGGAGACCGGCAGACCGGGAAAACAGCGATTGCGATTGACACGATCCTGAATCAGAAAGATACCGGTGTGATCTGTATTTATGTTGCCATTGGCCAGAGGGCGGGCAGTATTGCACAGCTGGTGAGTTCACTGAAGAAGGCAGGAGCTATGGATCATTGTATCGTGGTCAGTGCGTCTGCCAGTGAAGCAGCATCCATCCAATATATTGCGCCCTATGCGGGGACTTCCCTTGGCGAGTATTTTATGAACAAGGGGAAGGATGTCCTGATTATATACGATGACCTTTCCAAGCACGCGATTGCCTATCGGGCACTTTCGCTTCTGCTGGAGCGTTCTCCGGGCCGCGAGGCATATCCGGGTGACGTGTTCTATCTGCATTCACGGCTTTTGGAGCGGTCTGCCCATCTTTCGGATGCACGGGGCGGCGGGAGCATGACGGCTCTGCCCATCGTGGAAACGCAGGGTGGGGATGTGTCGGCATATATCCCGACGAACATCATTTCCATCACGGATGGCCAGATTTTCCTGGAGAGCGGACTGTTCTTCTCCGGGCAGCGTCCTGCTGTAAATGTCGGCCTGTCTGTGTCCCGTGTCGGTGGGGCAGCGCAAAGGAAAGCGATGAAGAAAGCATGCGGCAATCTGCGCCTGTCTCTTGCACAGTATCGGGAGATGGAGGTTTTCACGAAGTTTTCAAACGATCTGGACGATGTCACAAAACGGCGGCTGGTTTATGGCCAGGGGCTGATGCGGCTTCTCCGGCAGCCGCAGGCCAGGCCATGGTCACTTCATCAGCAGGTGATTCTGCTTGTCGCGGCGACCGAACATATTCTGCAGGATATCCCGTTGGAAGATATCCCGGCATTCCGGCTGGAACTTTTATCTTATATTGAGAAGAAGTATGAGAGCCTTTGCCAGAGGGTTGATGAGACCGGGGAACTGCTGGATGAGGACAGGAACCGGATTGTGACATGGTCGAAGGCGTTTCTGGAAACCTATGAGAAGGAGCATGGGATCAAAAGTACGGAGTAGGGGCATAGCATATGGCGAATACAAAAGAGATAAAAACCCGTATCAGCAGTGTTGCTGATACGCAGAAAATAACGAACGCCATGTACCTGATCTCTTCCACAAAGATGAAAAAGGCGAAGCAGGAACTGGAACGGACGCGGCCTTTTTTCAAGCAGCTGGACCAGGAGATCAAGCGGATCTTCCAGAGCCGGGAAGGCGTGGACTCGCAGTATTTTTATCCGGAAACCGGGCGGAAGAGTGCAGAAACCTATGCGTATCTGGTGATTACTGCGGATAAGGGCCTTGCCGGAGCCTATAACATGAATGTGATCCGGCGGGCAGAGCAGGAAATGCGGAAGCATAAAAAGGTGAAGCTGTATGTGGTGGGGGAATACGGCCGGCGTTATTTCCAGCACCGGAATGTGGAAATCGAACATTCGTTCCTTTATACAGCGCAGAACCCGATTTTCCGGAGGGCCCGTGAGATTTGTGCCATCCTTCTGCACCAGTACGATGAAGGGCTGGTGGATGAAATCCGTGTCATATACAGCGATATGAAAAATGAGCTGAATACCGAAGTGATTATGCGCAAGCTCTTGCCATTTGAGCGGAAGGAGTTTATGACCCCGGAAGAGAAACGGGACTTTACGGATATCAATTACCGTTTTGAGCCTTCTGTCAAGGAGGTGCTGGAACGGATCATGCCGAGTTATATTGCGGGATTTATATACGGGGCGCTGGTGGATAGCTTTACTGTGGAACAGAATGCCCGGATGACTGCGATGGATTCTGCAAACCGGAACGCGCAGGAACTTTTGAACAAGCTGCAGACAGAGTACAACCGGGTGCGCCAGGCCGCG
>CADBTO010000171.1 GCA_902797565.1 uncultured Lachnospiraceae bacterium | reverse complement strand
CGGGATTATGTTGTAAAGAGTGTGCAGTATCAGAAGGCTGGGGTGCAGGAATACTGGATCATCAATCCGGATACAGAAACGGTTACGGTATTGGATTTTACAGAATGGGACAGATATGAACTGGGGGACGGAAGGGAAAAAGAAACCGATACGGACGTCCGCAGCGGCCAGTATCGGTTTTGTGATGAAGTGGCGTTCTGTATCTACCCGGATCTTAAAATCCGGCTTGCAGATTTGATGCCGAAATGATTCGGTGCGGCATGTCTGCGTATCAGCATAAGTCTGTAAATGGGTAGCGGAAGATGCCTTTTTCTGTTATAATTGCTGTAATAAGATCTGCGTCTGTAACATCAAATGCAGGGTTATAGACCTTTATATCGGGCGGTGCTAAGGGGGCTTCATACCAGAGTGTCGTGACCTCTTCCGCAGGGCGCTGTTCGATGATGATATGTGCGCCGTCCGGGCAGGCAGGGTCAATCGTGGAGGAAGGGGCGCAGACATAGAAGGGGATCTGGTAGTGCTTTGCGGCGATTGCTGCATAGTTCGTCCCGATTTTGTTTGCAGTATCTCCGTTTTTTGCCACACGGTCGCATCCTACGAGGACGGCATCGATCTTTCCCTGTTTCATCAAGGAGGCTGCCATGTTATCACAAAGCAAGGTCGTGTCGATTCCTGCGCGGGACAGTTCCCAGGCAGTCAGTCGTGCCCCCTGCAGCAGGGGACGCGTTTCGTCGCAGAAAACCTTGAAATCGTAGCCGCGTTCCTGTCCCAGATACATGGCTGCAGTGGCCGTTCCGTATTTTGTGGTGGCAAGGGCACCCGCATTGCAGTGGGTTAAAAGTCCCATTCCGGGTTTCAGAAGGGAAAGTGCATATTCCCCGATCTTCCGGTTGGTTTCCTGGTCTTCCGTCTGGATGGCAAGACATTCTTCTTTCAGTGCAGAAAGGAGTGTCTTTTGCCAGGAATCTGTTTGCGGGATGTGATCCGGGCCAGATGCAGAGAAAGATCGGGCAAGGCATTCTGCCAGCTTTTGTTTCATACGTGACAGGGCATAGGAGAGGTTGACGGCGGTGGGCCGGGAAGAATCCAGATAGGCGCAGGCATGGGCAAATTTTTCCTGGAATGCTTCCGGGCTGATGCCGGGTTCCTGGTCGAAAATTTCCTGTGCCGCCAGATATGCCGCCATTCCTGCTGCAACACCGATGGCTGGCGCACCCCGGACGCGGAGCCTGTAGATTGCTTCATAGATTTCTGCCTGTGTCTGCAGGGAGAGGTAGCGGACTTCGCCAGGCAGCAGGGTCTGGTCCAGGATGACGAGGGCATGGTGTGCGTCGTCCAGAGCGACTGTTTTCAAGTCATCAATCGGGCATTTCATGAAATACTCCTTTCAAATCAAAGTGTTAATCTTTCAAAAATTCATCTATTTTTCTTCTTTTCATTTTATTCCTTGTTTGGTAAAATAGCAACGTTTTATTTTGGAGAATGCAGGAACCAGAATTTTGCATATCGAGGAGGAAATTTATATGGAGAAATATGTGGAACAATACCAGCAATTAAAACAATCCCTTGCATCACTGGGCAGCGTGGCAGTGGCGTTTTCCGGGGGCGTTGATTCCGCATTTTTGTTGTATGCGGCAAAAGAGGCATTGGGGGAGAAGGTTCTTGCGATTACGGCGCAGTCCCTTGTCTTCCCGGAGCGGGAAAGTGCGGACGCTGCAGCGTTTTGCAGGGCCTACGGGATACGGCAGGAAATTCTGCCCTTTGCGGAACTGGAAGTGGAAGGTTTTTCTGCAAATCCCGGGAACCGTTGTTATCTGTGCAAGCGGGGATTGTTCCAGAAGATCCAGGAACTTGCTGCGCAAAATGGAATGGCGGCAGTGGCGGAAGGCTCCAATCTGGATGATGAGGGGGATTACCGGCCGGGGTTAGCGGCAGTAGCGGAACTGGGGATCAAGAGCCCGCTTCGGGAACAGCGTTTTTCAAAGGCCGGAATCCGTGCGCTTTCCAGGGAGTTTGGTCTTCCAACCTGGGAGAAACCGTCCTTTGCCTGTCTTGCCAGCCGTTTTCCTTATGGCGAGGAGATCACGGCAGAAAAACTTGCAATGGTGGATCAGGCGGAGCAGTTTCTGCTGGATCAGGGATTCCGGCAGCTGCGTGTCCGGATCCATGCGGGCGGTTCGCATTCGGAGGGACAGGGACAGGAACTGCCTGTAGCAAGGATTGAAGTGGAATCGCAGGATTTTGCACGATTTTTGAATGAAGATTTAAGAAAAGTGGTATACCAGGAATTCCACCGGATTGGTTTCGGGTATACGGCATTGGATCTGCAGGGGTATCGGACCGGGAGCATGAACGAAGTGCTTCCGGAACGGGGACGGGAATGATATTCAGGTGAAAGGAAGTTTGGGTTTGGTCAGGAAGAAATGGGTGCCAGCCGCAGCTGCCTGCCTGGCAATTACTCTGCTGGCGGGCAGCCTGTGTGGCGGTATGCAGGCATGGGCGGAAGCCGGGGTTGTGGAAACGGGTGGAGCCAGAGAAAGTGTGGAAGCCACAGGAGTTGGAGAAGCCGCAGGAGTCGGAGAAGCTGGAGGGACAGGAGAAACCGGTGGAGCAGGAGAAACCGGGGAAATTGGAGAAACAGCTGGAACCGGCGGTGCGGGAGAATCAGGTGGAGACACAGGAGCCGGAGAAATTGGAGAAGCCGGGGAAGTTGGAGAAACTGGAGAAAGCGGCGGTTCGGGAGAACCAGAGGGAACTGGCGGAAGCGGGGAAGCGGGAAGTCCTGGAAGCGAGGACACAGATGATGGGGAGGATGATGCCCCCGAAGAGGATGCAGGTGGTGATGAAGCCGGAGCAAAGAAGGGCAGGCGTACCGGAACCTGGATCTACAGGAAAAAGGGCGGGAAAAAAATCCGGACGGCTTACCGGTATTCCGATGGAAGTTATCCGAGGGGAATCCAGAAGATTCGGGATATCGTCTATTATTTTTCCGGAAGCAAAGGGAAGCTGTACCAGGGAAGCAAGGCGAAGTTCATCCAGGAGAACGGGAGCGGGTATTATATCTCCAGGACGGGACGGGCGCAAACCGGCTGGTATCTGATCCGGGGAGAACTGTATTATTTCTATAAGAAAAGCCGGAAGATGGCGAAAAATACCAGGACCTACGGGATCGATCTGGGCAGTGATGGAAAGGCGCTGTCAACGCTCAATTCGGAGCTGAAAAAGAAGACCATGTCGATTCTTGCTTCGATTACGACGGAGAAGCAAACCAAGGCGCAGAAACTCCGCGCAGCATACGATTATTTGTGCATCAAGGGGCGCTTCAGTTATAGCACACGGCGTTATCCGAAGCTTTCCAGCAAATCCTGGGTGAAGACTCAGGGCTATTATATGTTTGTGGAACGCTCCGGGAACTGCTATAGTTTTTCCTGCGCGTTTGCTGCACTGGCCAGTGAGATCGGATACAATCCCAAGGTGGTGGCAGGCAGGGTGCCGGGCAGGAGAGATCATGCCAGGGATGGGTATACCCGGCATGCGTATGTACGGATTAACGGACTGTCCTATGATCCCGAGGCACAATTTGCCGGGTGGCGCAGGGGGATCTACGGGCTGCGCCATTATCCGGTACGATTTAAGAATGGAAAAAGTTATAGCTATAAAGACAGTGTGGGTACGGCATTCCTTTCGAAGCCCAAAACAGATATCTATACGGTCCGGCGGGTCGGAAAAATCTATTATGGATTCAAGAATGCCAGAAAGATTCGTGCGGGGCTGTATTGTATCAATCAAAAGCTGTACCGCTTCGGGAAAAACGGATTTACGAAGCAGGAGGCGTTCCTGAAACTGAATCAGGCTTCAAAAACAGGAAAACCCTATGCCGGATTAAAGAAACTGATTGGGAAGGCAAGCAGTACGAAGAATATGGGGGAGAGCTGTTTTGATGGAAATGGAGGCTTTGATTATAAGCGGACATATCGGCATCTGGTGGTGTATACCTGTGTTTCCAAAGGAAAGGACGGGGGGCGCCGGGAAGTGATCGAGTGCATTGATGCAAAATAACCGCCAAATCAGTGCAAAAAATTTTTTTCGAAGGGTGGTTAAGGTTTTTTCCATTTTCCCGATATATACTGTGTAAGTGATAGTGAATAGTGAATCGGGTAATGCTTAAACGTATTCGAGAGGCGTATGATGCGCAGATATGCTTCGTGGAACGAATGGGTTGGTGAATTGTATATGTTCTAATTCCGGCAATTTCGACCACCCTCCGTGTGATTAACATTTCTAGTAGAACCCACCTAAATTAGGAGGCAAATAGAATCATGGCTGGTCTGTTGGTTTCAGGAATTTTTGGATGCGCAGTATTGGTTGGTGCAGTATTGATCTGGTTTTTGACCCTGTAAGAAATGCACAGCGCAGGTGAAGGATGAAGAAAGCAAGATAAAAAAAATAGATTGATCAGACGAATTAAGAAAAAGCCAATGGGATTACCCATTGGCTTTTTCGCGATTAAGCGACGATGTCTGTCGTTCCGTCTTTTTTGATCACTTCGATCGTGCAGCCAAAGCCGATTGCGGCAATCGTCCCGGCGATCAGTGCCCAGGGGGCAGCTACGATCCCGATGATCCCACCCAGGATCCCAACGTTCACGGGTACGCTGAGGATGATTTCCTTGCCCTGTTTGATCTGTACACGATCCACATTCCCTTCGTTGACGCGCGCCTTGATTTTGCCCAGGAGTTTCGAAACGCGCTTCTCATTCTCACCGTCTGCATCGTCTTCGCTGCTGTCTTCAAAGAAAAGCGATACCGCTTTGTCCGGGTCTCCGCCTGCACGGATTAAAAGCTCTTTTGCTTCCTTGTAATCCAGGCCGGTCTCTTCCATGACCTGCTCGATTGCAGGGATGGTCACTTCAATCGTGGATTCCATTGTTGCATCCATTATAAATCCTCCTTTTTGTCTTATGCGACGGGGCATACAGTGAAAAATCCCGGAAAATCCGGGTGCGCCCCGCGCGGCGAGCAGGGTAGATTTGCATCTGCCCTCTGGTACGGCATGATCTGATTATTGATTATAGCTTGTCAGGAAAGTTTTGTCAAGTTTTTTTTCTGCCGGGCGGGGCAGCGTGCGGGAAATGCAGCAGCGCGGCTTGCCGGCTCGCATGAAAGGATTATCCCAGCAGGCTCAGTACGCCCTGGGTGGACTGGTTTGCTTGGGCAAGCATCGACTGCCCGGCCTGGGCAAGGATATTGGATTTGGAAGATTCCACCATTTCCGAAGCCATATCCGTATCCCGTATTCCGGATTCCGCAGACTGTGTGTTTTCTGCGGCAGAATCCAGATTTGTGATCGTATGTTCCAGCCGGTTCTGGACAGCGCCCAGTTTTGCCCGTTCATTGGAAACGCGTTTGATCGCTTCATCGTATGCTTCAATATCCAGGGAGGCTGTGCGGCGCTGCCTGACAGACCTGGGTTCACCAAAATCTGCGATATCCTTATCCAGATAAACAATGCCAAGGGCTTTGGAAGTCATAGCATTGATACCGAGTGTGATCTCCTGGCCTGCATTTGCGCCGACCTGGAAGCGGAGGGATTCTTTTCCGTCTTTGGCAGGTTCCGCTTTGATGCCTTTTCCCAGCGTAATGGTAATGCTGTCCCCCAGCTGGATCAGTTCCGGATGATCAATATCAATCCGCAGGGTGTACGT